>NZ_JAMHKS010000071.1:0-268955 GCF_025566055.1 Leclercia tamurae | reverse complement strand
TGTGTTAGGCCTGCCGCCAGCGTTCAATCTGAGCCATGATCAAACTCTTCAATTTAAGTTTGATGCTCGTGAATTAAACTTCGTAATGAATTACGTATGTTCACTCAGAGACTTTGGTATTCATTTAGTGTCCGAAGACATTAAGAATCCATGTCACTTTGAGTGCCCACACAGATTGTCTGATAAATTGTTAAAGAGCAGTGCAACGCGGCTTTCGCTCACCGTTGCGAGGTGGCGTATATTACGCTTTCCTCTTTCAGAGTCAAGCCTTTATTTTCGCTTTTCTCTTCAACCGACCCGGCTGTTTGTGTGAAGTGATTCACATCTGCCGTGTCGATGGAGGCGCATTATAGGGAGTTCTCCCGGGGCCGCAACCCTTAAATGACAGAAAAATGACTGACTGCTGCATTCCCCAGCAAAACCCCGCCTTATACCTGATTACTCACAGACTTATCCACAATGCGACGAAAAAGTGAAAATGTGCGAGCGTTGCGCAAACGTTTTCGTTAAAATGCTCGCGCTAAATAAAGCGGCCCCACCAGGTGTGTTAGTTGAGTTTTTATGTAGAAAACTCACCTAACGCTCTCTGTAATCGTCAAATCCAGGGGATTTACCATGCAACAACGTCGTCCAGTCCGCCGCGCTCTGCTCAGTGTTTCTGATAAAGCCGGTATCGTCGAATTCGCTCAGGCACTTTCTGCACGTGGTGTGGAGCTGCTGTCCACTGGCGGTACTGCCCGCCTGTTAGCAGAGAAAGGCCTGCCGGTAACCGAAGTGTCCGATTACACCGGTTTCCCGGAAATGATGGATGGACGTGTCAAAACCCTGCACCCGAAAGTTCACGGTGGCATCCTGGGTCGTCGCGGTCAGGATGACGGCATTATGGATCAGCACGGGATCGCGCCAATCGATATGGTTGTCGTTAACCTCTATCCATTCGCCCAGACCGTTGCCCGTGAAGGCTGCTCGCTGGAAGACGCCGTAGAGAATATCGATATCGGCGGCCCAACCATGGTGCGCTCCGCCGCCAAGAACCATAAAGATGTCGCCATCGTCGTGAAGAGCAGCGACTACGACGCCATCATTAACGAGATGGATGCCAACGAAGGCTCCCTGAATCTCGAAACCCGTTTTGACCTCGCTATTAAAGCCTTCGAACATACCGCCGCCTACGACAGCATGATTGCCAACTACTTCGGTAGCCTGGTACCTGCCTATCACGGCGAAAGCAACGAACCGTCCGGTCGCTTCTCTCGCACACTGAACCTGAACTTCATTAAGAAGCAGGATATGCGTTACGGTGAGAACAGTCACCAGCAGGCAGCCTTCTATATAGAAGAAGAAGTAAAAGAAGCCTCCGTTGCGACAGCGCAGCAGGTTCAGGGCAAAGCGCTCTCCTATAACAACATCGCGGACACCGACGCGGCGCTGGAGTGCGTGAAAGAGTTCAGCGAGCCAGCCTGCGTGATCGTCAAGCATGCGAACCCATGCGGCGTGGCGGTCAGCACCTCGATTCTGGATGCTTACGATCGCGCCTACAAAACCGACCCGACCTCTGCGTTCGGCGGCATTATCGCCTTCAACCGCGAGCTGGATGCTGAAACCGCTCAGGCAATCATCTCCCGTCAGTTCGTTGAAGTGATTATCGCCCCTTCTGCCACCGAAGAAGCCCTGAAAATCACTGCCGCGAAACAGAACGTTCGTGTGCTGACCTGCGGCCAGTGGGCGGAACGCGTTCCGGGCCTGGACTTCAAACGTGTGAACGGCGGTCTGCTGGTTCAGGATCGCGACCTGGGTATGGTGACAGAAGCCGACCTGCGCGTGGTCAGCAAGCGTCAGCCGACCGGGCAGGAACTGCGTGATGCGCTGTTCTGCTGGAAAGTGGCGAAGTTCGTGAAATCCAACGCCATCGTCTATGCGAAAGAGAACATGACTATCGGGATAGGCGCAGGCCAGATGAGCCGCGTCTACTCCGCGAAAATTGCCGGTATCAAGGCAGCCGACGAAGGGCTGGAAGTGAAAGGTTCTGCCATGGCCTCTGACGCCTTCTTCCCGTTCCGTGACGGTATCGATGCGGCGGCAGCGGTAGGCATCACCTGCGTGATCCAGCCTGGCGGTTCTATCCGCGATGACGAAGTCATTGCCGCGGCTGACGAACACGGCATCGCGATGATCTTCACCGACATGCGTCATTTCCGCCATTAATTCCCGGAGCAGAAAATGAAAGTATTAGTGATTGGTAACGGCGGGCGCGAGCACGCCCTGGCGTGGAAAGCGGCGCAGTCTCCGCAGGTAAAAACCGTCTTCGTGGCCCCGGGTAACGCCGGTACCGCGCTGGAGCCCGCCCTGCAGAACGTCGCCATCGGCGTGACCGATATCCCGGCGCTGCTGAGCTTTGCCCAGAACGAGAAGATCGACCTGACTATCGTCGGCCCGGAAGCGCCGCTGGTGATTGGCGTGGTGGATGCCTTCCGCGCTGCGGGCCTGACCATCTTCGGTCCGACCGAAGGTGCCGCCCAGCTGGAAGGCTCTAAAGCCTTCACCAAAGATTTCCTCGCGCGTCACAACATCCCGACCGCGGAATACCAGAACTTCACTGAAGTCGAGCCAGCCCTGGCTTACTTACGTGAAAAAGGCGCCCCGATTGTGATTAAAGCCGACGGTCTGGCTGCCGGTAAAGGCGTGATCGTGGCGATGACCCTCGAAGAAGCCGAAGCCGCGGTTCAGGATATGCTGGCGGGTAACGCTTTTGGCGATGCGGGCCACCGTATCGTGATCGAAGAGTTCCTCGACGGAGAAGAGGCGAGCTTTATCGTGATGGTCGACGGCGAGCACGTGCTGCCGATGGCCACCAGCCAGGACCATAAGCGCGTTGGCGATGCGGATACCGGTCCGAATACCGGTGGGATGGGGGCTTACTCCCCTGCGCCGGTGGTGACCGATGAAGTTCACCAGCGCACCATGGACCGCATCATCTGGCCAACCGTGAAAGGCATGGCGGCGGAAGGCAATACCTACACCGGCTTCCTCTATGCGGGCCTGATGATCGACAAGCAGGGCAACCCGAAGGTTATCGAGTTCAACTGCCGCTTTGGCGATCCGGAAACTCAGCCGATCATGCTGCGCATGAAATCCGATCTGGTGGATCTGTGCCTGGCGGCCTGCGAAGGCAAGCTGGACAAGAAAACCTCCGAGTGGGACGAGCGTGCATCGCTGGGCGTGGTAATTGCGGCGGGCGGTTATCCGGGCAACTACAGCACCGGGGATGAGATCCACGGTCTGCCGCTGGAGCAGGTGGAAGGCGCGAAGGTGTTCCATGCCGGCACGACGCTGTCTGATGACGATCGCGTGCTGACCAACGGGGGCCGCGTCCTGTGCGCCACCGCGCTGGGTCATACCGTCGCAGAAGCACAGCAGCGTGCCTATGCCCTGATGGCGGACATTCGCTGGAACGGCAGCTTCAGCCGTAACGATATTGGTTATCGTGCGATTGCGCGGGAGCAAGGGGAGTAACGGAGCCGTCTGTTTCCCCTCACCCTCAAGGGAGAGGGGATTTAAAAACTCTTCTCGGTTGGCTGCCAGGTACAGAAATCTTCGTTCGCCACCAGCAGCAGCTGTGATCCTTCCGGCGCTTCCAGCCACGCGACGCTCACTTCCATGGAGGAGTGGCTCTGACGGCGTCCGATATGTTCCGTCGCCCAGCTATCAAGATCCGGTTTCAGGGTCTGGCCTTCGCAGGTGGTCACTGTGCCATCGGCATGCCAGCGCCCCTGATGCAGCACTACCCGCCCCTGTCGCAGCGCGTCACTGGTCTGACGAACCTGGTCGGCACGGTAGCGGTAGAGGTCAATTTGGTCGGTAGAGAGTTGCTGCTTATGACCGCCGATTTCGCGCTGCATAAAGCTCAGCTCACCGTGGTCGTCAAAACGCACCCGCACATGCTCGGGCACCTTACTGTAGATATTCACGTCGATAAGGGTAAGCGTATCACCCTGCCAGCTGTACTCGCTGGTCGTAGTACTGCCGCTGTGCCAGGGACTAAAGGCAGAGAGCAGATGGACTTCATCGTCGGTGTCTTTACGCCAGATACGTACCGCACCCTGATTGTCAGCGTAACCGCTGGCGGTAAAAGGCGGCAGCGAGGCGTCATGGCTGCAGGCAGACAGCAAAAGTATGCCTGCCAGCGCCATTGCCTGGCGCCAGACAGACAAAAGGGGCGAAACCGCCCCCTCGATAAAACTGTTCACTGCTACGCGGCTTACTTAACTGCGTCTTTCAGTGCTTTGCCAGATACAAATGCTGGCACGTTAGCTGCAGCGATTTTGATCTCGTTACCGGTCTGCGGGTTGCGGCCAGTACGCTCAGCGCGGTGGTTCACTTTGAAGGTACCGAAACCTACCAGTTGTACAGCATCGCCTTCTTTCAGAGACTCAGTAATAGCAGCCAGGGTGGATTCCAGAGCAGCTTTAGCCTGCACTTTAGACAGATCAGCCTTGTCCGCAATTACATCAATCAGTTGAGTCTTGTTCATAAGTTATCCTTTCAATGTGTTTATCGCTTGCTAAGCATCGAGTGCGACGAAAATGCCAAAAAAGCACTCTCCTGCATACACGCACCGATAGCCACTTTTTTTCGCCCCCCAAATGTAGACCAGACGGGGGGCAGAAGGGAAGAGTACAGGTATGACAAAACAGGCGTAAAATCACGTTTTATTGTTTCACTGGTGAAGATTTATACCAATGTTACTCTCGCCAGCCTCACGCAAGTCTGCACGCAGACCTTTGATCAGCTCGATATCGCGTTCTTCGCACTCTGCCAGCAAACGGAATATTTCCCACTGAATGTCCCATTCCTGCTCAACAGCCGGGTTTAAACGCAGCTCTTCATCGGTCATTTCCCGACCTTCCTGAGTCATCTCCAGCATCGCCACTGACGTAATTGAAGCCTTACTGACTTCGATGGCATGTTCCAGCGTTTCGCCACTCAGGCGCGAATGAATCAGTTCACTTAATGCCACGCAGGCATCAATCGCCGGATAGACGCCATAGACATCGTAGTCATCAGCCGCCGGGATCGCCTCTTCCAGCTTATCGAGCTGAGAATCGAAGTTCACCTTCGCATCTTTGACCGT
Organism: Leclercia tamurae; assembly: GCF_025566055.1. GTDB lineage: Bacteria > Pseudomonadota > Gammaproteobacteria > Enterobacterales > Enterobacteriaceae > Enterobacter > Enterobacter tamurae. The sequence continues at coordinate 263,824 of NZ_JAMHKS010000071.1, read as the reverse complement.
CAGCGTCTCCCACACCAGATCGAGAATACGGCGATACAGCTGGCCGTCACCAAATTCAGTCTGCTTGCAGAACATGGCGTAGTTCGGGTACATGCGTTCGCACAGGCAGGCCATAAAGGTGACATGCTGCCAGCTTTCCAGCTTCTCGAGGCGCAGGTGAATCGGGTTTTGTAACATGATGAAGTCTCGAATCGAAAATTAGCCGCAGTTTACCTGAATCAGCGCTGAATTTCCTGCCATCGAACAAAAGCGGGACGCCCGGAAGCCACCGCATCGGCCCAGCGGGTCGGCTCGGGTAATCGATAACCTTTCATGCAGCGTTGCACCCACGCCAGGGCGGTGTCGGTACTGACGCGATGACCGGTGGCGATGAACAGCGGATTACAGCGCGCCTTGCTGCGCCAGACCCAGGCCAACTGCTCGCCTTTGTCCATCAAGGGTGCCAGCGCGCCGGGCTCTGCCGAAAGGGGTTCAAACTTACCGCAGAGGCGCTTTTTCGCCACCCCGATGGTCGGGACATCTACCAACATGCCAAAATGGCTGGCGACGCCGAGACGGCGCGGATGGGAGATCCCGTGGCCATCCACGAACAGCAGATCGGGTCTTTGCGAAAGCTGATCCCACGCCGCCAGCAGCGCGGGATATTCACGAAAAGAGAGGAAGCCGGGGATATAGGGCATGGTGGTGGCGATGCGCGCCACCTGGTACTCCACCAGCTCCAGCCCGGGCCAGGTCAGGAGCACTATCGCCGCCCGCGTCACCTCTCCACCCTGCTCAAACCCGACATCCGCCCCGGCAATCAGCGAAGGTGGGTCTTTATCCAGCCGGTCTTCACGGGAGACCGACGCAGCCAGTTTAAGTTGTTGAGCGCGAAGTGACGCAAGATCCATAACGACTCCTTACAGGTGATACTGGGCAGAAAGTCGGTGCACCGCCTCCACAAACACGCCTGCATGTTCTGGCGGTACATCCTGATGAATACCGTGCCCCAGGTTAAACACATGGCCCTCGCCCTGACCGAAGCCCGCCAGAATGGTCGCGACTTCTTCTTCAATACGGGCGGCCGGAGCATACAGCATAGACGGATCCATGTTGCCCTGCAGGGCGACTTTGTCTCCTACGCGGCGGCGCGCATCGGCAATATCGGTGGTCCAGTCGAGGCCCAGCGCATCACAACCGGTTGCTGCCAGGGCTTCCAGCCACTGACCACCGCCTTTGGTGAACAGGGTTACCGGCACTCGACGGCCTTCGTTTTCACGCAGCAGGCCATCGACGATTTTATGCATGTAGTAGAGCGAGAACTGCTGATAGTCGCGACCCGTCAGCACGCCACCCCAGGTATCGAAGATCATCACCGACTGGGCGCCCGCTTTGATCTGCGCGTTCAGGTACAGGGTGACGCTTTTCGCCAGCTTATCCAGCAGGGCATGCAGCGCCAGCGGATCGGCATACATCATCTTCTTGATGACGGTAAAGGCTTTGCTGCTGCCGCCTTCGATCATGTAGGTCGCCAGCGTCCACGGGCTGCCGGAGAAGCCGATCAGCGGTACCTCGCCTTTCAGCTCGCGACGAATGGTGCGCACCGCATTCATCACATAACCAAGCTCCTGCTCCGGATCCGGGATCGGCAAGTTGTCGATATCCGCTTTGCTCTTAATCGGCGAGCTAAAGCGCGGGCCTTCACCAGTCTCAAAGTACAGGCCCAGCCCCATGGCGTCCGGGATGGTCAGGATGTCAGAGAAGAGGATCGCCGCGTCCAGCGGATAGCGGCGCAGCGGCTGAAGCGTCACTTCACAGGCCAGCTCCGCATTTTTGCACAGCGACATAAAATCGCCCGCCTGCGCACGCGTGGCTTTGTACTCCGGCAAATAGCGGCCCGCCTGGCGCATCATCCATACCGGGGTGACATCAACGGGTTGGCGCAGCAGCGCACGCAGATAACGATCGTTCTTCAGTTCGGTCATTTTTGCAGTTCCTTAAGCGTCTTATCTCCAGTGTAACATGTCTCACACATCGTCAGCCCGACACATTGCCACCGTATCTTCTATCAGCCGGCGCGCAACGGTACCGGGCGGTGGCAGCAGCGGCAAATCGTCGTAGCGATACCAGTCGGCGGACAGCAGCTCTTTCGGGTCGATGACGATCTCGCCGCTGTCATACTCGGCCATAAAGGCGGTCATCAGCGATTGCGGGAACGGCCACGGCTGGGAGGTGACATAGCGCAGGTTCTTCACCTTGATGCCGCTCTCCTCCATCACTTCCCGCGCCACGGCCTGCTCGAGGGTTTCGCCCACTTCGACAAACCCGGCCAGCACGGTATGCACCCCGTTGCGATGACGAGTGTGTTGCGCCAGCAGGATAGAATCATCCCGACGGATGGCGACAATGATGCACGGGGCGATTTGCGGGTAATAGCGTTCGCGGCAGTGGCTGCAGAGCATCGCCCACTCGGTTTTGCTCGGGTGCATGGTGTGGCCGCAGTAGCCGCAGAATTTATGCGAGCGATAAAACTCGGCCAACTGCACGGCACGCCCCGCCAGCTGGAACAGGCCAACCTCGAGATCGAGCACCTGGCGCACCGATCCCATATCGTGACGGCGATTTTGTTGGATCAACCACACAGAATCGCCCTTCCACTCGCCAATATTTAGTGCGTGTTGCCCCGCAAGATCGAAATTATTTGCTTCGCCATAGGGTAATTCACCCCCGGGCAACCATAATTTTTGTTCATGGCTGACTAACCACCAGCCGCGATCCGATTTTTCAATTATACGATCCATATCTATTGCACAACCTTTGCTTCACAGGCATGTTGGTAACATTACTATTACATTTTGGGTGGGCAGCTTTTAATCTTAACCTTGCGGAGTCAAACATGCTAAACCAGCTAGAAAACCTGACAGAGCGCGTTGGCGGAAGTAACAAACTGGTCGATCGCTGGCTGCACGTGCGTAAACATCTGCTTGTTGCCTACTACAATCTCGTTGGCATTAAGCCTGGCAAAGAATCTTATATGCGCCTGAACGAAAAAGCGCTGGACGATTTTTGTCAGAGTCTGGTCGATTACCTTTCTAATGGGCATTTCAATATTTATGAGCGCATTATCCGTGACCTGGAAGGTGATAGCCCGCAGTTAGCCGCCACCAGACTCTATCCCCTGCTGGAAGCCAATACTCAGCAAATCATGGATTACTACGACTCCACGCTCGAAAACGCCATCGATCAGGATAACTATCTGGAATTCCAGCAGGCGCTTTCCGATATCGGCGAGGCGCTGGAGCAACGCTTTACCCTGGAAGATAATCTGATCGCCCTTGCGCTGGATCACAATCTGAAAGCGAGCAACGAAGATAACGTCGCCCGACCGGCTTGAGTTATTTCTCGTTAACGCGTAGTTTACATTCACTGCTCCCGCTGTAGGGGAGCATATTCTTGTCGGAGTGCCCAGTGCGAAAGCCGGGCTGAGACCGTTAATTCGGGATCCGCGGAACCTGATCAGGTTAAGACCTGCGAAGGGAACAAGAGTCAATTTATTGTATCGCCCCAGGGCGATCCTCTCTTGCTTCATCCGTCGTCTGACAAGCCACTTCCTGAACTTACTGGAACGAGCTATGTCTGCCACAAAAATGACCCGCCGCGAACAGCGCGCACACGCCCAACACTTTATCGACACCCTGGAAGGCACCGCTTTCCCTAACTCGAAACGCATCTATCTGACCGGTTCGCAGGATGATATCCGCGTGCCAATGCGCGAGATCCAGCTCAGCCCGACGCTGATTGGCGGCAGCAAAGAGAACCCGCAGTTTGAAGAGAACGAAGCGGTACCAGTCTACGATACCTCCGGGCCTTATGGCGATCCGGCGATTGCCATTAACGTCCAGCAGGGGCTGGCCAAGCTGCGCCAGCCGTGGATCGACGCCCGTAACGACTGCGAAGCCCTGAACGAGCAAAGCTCGGCCTATACCCGGGAGCGGCTGGCCGACGACGGTCTGGACGAGCTGCGCTTCACCGGCCTGCTGACGCCGAAGCGTGCCAGAGCGGGCAAGTGCGTGACCCAGTTGCACTACGCCCGCCAGGGGATCGTGACGCCGGAGATGGAGTTTATCGCCATCCGCGAAAACATGGGCCGCGAGCGCATTCGTGGCGAGGTGCTGCGCCACCAGCATCCGGGCGAAGGCTTTGGCGCCCGTCTGCCGGAGAACATCACCCCGGCGTTTGTCCGTGACGAAGTAGCCGCGGGCCGTGCCATTATCCCGGCCAACATCAACCACCCGGAATCGGAGCCAATGATCATCGGGCGTAACTTCCTGGTGAAGGTGAACGCCAATATCGGTAACTCGGCGGTGACCTCCTCCATCGAAGAAGAGGTGGAGAAACTGGTCTGGTCCACCCGCTGGGGTGCGGACACGGTGATGGATCTCTCCACCGGGCGCTATATTCACGAAACCCGCGAGTGGATCCTGCGTAACAGCCCGGTGCCGATCGGGACGGTGCCTATCTACCAGGCGCTGGAGAAGGTAAACGGCATTGCGGAAGATCTCACCTGGGAAGCGTTCCGCGACACCCTGCTGGAGCAGGCCGAGCAGGGCGTGGACTACTTCACCATTCATGCAGGCGTGCTGCTGCGCTACGTGCCGATGACCGCTAAACGCCTGACCGGCATCGTCTCCCGCGGCGGTTCGATCATGGCGAAATGGTGCCTTTCACATCATCAGGAGAACTTCCTGTATGAACATTTCCGCGAGATCTGCGAAATCTGCGCCGCGTATGACGTCTCCCTGTCGCTGGGCGATGGCCTGCGTCCGGGCTCCATTCGCGACGCCAACGACGAAGCGCAGTTTGCCGAACTCCATACCCTGGGCGAGCTGACCAAAATCGCCTGGGAGTATGACGTCCAGGTGATGATTGAAGGTCCGGGCCACGTACCAATGCAGATGATCCGCCGCAACATGACCGAGGAGCTGGAGCACTGCCACGAAGCGCCGTTCTACACTCTTGGGCCGTTGACCACCGATATCGCACCGGGCTATGACCACTTCACCTCCGGGATTGGCGCGGCAATGATCGGCTGGTTTGGCTGCGCCATGCTTTGCTACGTCACGCCAAAAGAGCATCTTGGCCTGCCGAACAAAGAGGACGTCAAACAGGGGCTGATTACCTACAAGATTGCCGCCCATGCCGCCGACCTGGCGAAGGGCCATCCGGGGGCGCAGATCCGCGATAACGCCATGTCGAAAGCGCGCTTCGAATTCCGCTGGGAAGATCAGTTCAACCTCGCCCTTGACCCCTTCACCGCCCGTGCCTATCACGACGAAACCCTGCCCCAGGAGTCCGGCAAAGTGGCGCACTTCTGCTCCATGTGCGGGCCGAAATTCTGCTCGATGAAAATCAGCCAGGAGGTACGGGACTACGCCGCGGCGCAGTCCATCGAAGTGGGGATGGCTGACATGTCGGAAACCTTCCGCGCCCGGGGCGGCGAGATCTACCTCAAAAAAGAGGAGGCGTAATGTATCAGCCCAACTTTCCGTCGGTGCCCTTTCGTCTCGGGCTCTATCCGGTGGTTGATAGCGTGGCGTGGATCGAACGTCTGCTTACCGCAGGCGTAAAAACGATCCAGCTGCGTATCAAAGACAAGCAGGATGATGAGGTGGAGGCCGATATCGTGGCGGCCATTGCCCTGGGGCGTCGCTACGACGCCCGCCTGTTCATCAACGACTACTGGCGGCTGGCGATCAAGCACCGGGCTTACGGTGTGCATCTGGGTCAGGAGGATCTGGAAACCACCGATCTGGCGGCCATTCGCGCCGCCGGGTTACGCCTGGGCGTCTCGACCCATGACGATATGGAGATCGCCGTGGCGCTGGCGGCGCGTCCCTCCTACATCGCTCTGGGGCACGTTTTCCCCACCCAGACCAAGCAGATGCCTTCCGCCCCTCAGGGGCTGGAACAGCTGGCCCGGCATATCGAACGGCTTGCGGATTACCCTACCGTCGCCATCGGCGGTATCAGCCTTGAACGCGCCCCGGCGGTGCTGGCGACCGGGGTGGGCAGCATTGCGGTGGTCAGCGCCATCACCCAGGCCGAGGAGTGGCAGGCGGCAACGGCACAGCTACTGCAACTGGCGGGGGTGGGCGATGAATGACCGTGACTTTATGCGCTACAGCCGTCAGATCCTGCTGGAGGATATCGCCATTGACGGGCAGCAGAAGCTGCTCGCCAGCCGGGTGTTGCTGATCGGCCTTGGCGGGCTAGGTGCCCCGGCGGCGCTGTACCTGGCCGGGGCCGGGATCGGTACCCTGGTGCTGGCCGACGATGATGAGGTGCATCTGAGTAATTTGCAGCGCCAGATTATGTTTACCACCGACGATATCGCCCAGCCGAAAGCGCAGGTGACGCAGCGCCGCCTGCAGCAACTCAATCCGGATATCCGGCTGATTGCCCTGCAGACTCGCCTGGAAGGCCAGGCCCTGCAGGAGGAGATCGCCCGCGCCGATGTGGTGCTGGACTGCACCGATAACATGGCCACCCGCCAGGCGATCAACGCCGCCTGCGTAATGCTCAACACCCCGCTCATCACCGCCAGCGCTGTCGGCTTTGGCGGGCAGATGATGGTGCTGACGCCACCCTGGACGCAGGGCTGCTACCGCTGCCTGTGGCCAGAGGACAACGAGCCGCAACGCAACTGCCGCACCGCGGGTATCGTCGGGCCGGTGGTGGGCGTGATGGGAACCTTACAGGCGCTGGAGGCGATCAAGCTGCTCAGTGGCATCGAGTCCCCGCGCAATGCGCTGCGCTTGTTTGATGCCCGGGCAGGAAGCTGGCGGCAGCTGGCCCTGCAGCGCGCCAGTGGCTGCCAGGTATGTGGAGGGCAGCATGCGGATCCTGTTTAACGATGAACCGATGCAGTGCGTGGAGGACTTAACCGTCGCCACCCTGCTCCACCAGCTGCGCCAGTTAAAACCCGGGGTCGCACTGGCCCTGAATCAACAGATCCTGCCGCGCGAGCAGTGGGATAAACAGCAGGTTCGCGAAGGCGATCAGATCCTGCTCTTTCAGGTGATTGCCGGAGGCTGAAATGTTACGCATTGCGGATAAAAGTTTTGATTCTCATTTATTTACCGGCACCGGCAAGTTCGCCTCGCCGCAGCTGATGGTGGACGCCATTCGTGAGAGCGGCAGCCAACTGGTGACCCTGGCGATGAAGCGCGTCGACCTGCGCAATCACAATGACGCCATTCTGGCCCCGCTGCTGGCGGCAGGCGTCACTCTGCTGCCCAACACCTCCGGGGCCAAAACCGCGGAGGAAGCCGTGTTCGCCGCCCGGCTGGCGCGCGAGGCGCTGGGGACGCACTGGCTCAAGCTGGAGATCCACCCCGATGCCCGCTGGTTGCTGCCCGATCCCATCGAGACGTTAAAAGCGGCAGAGATGCTGGTCAAAGAGGGGTTCACGGTGCTGCCCTACTGCGGGGCCGATCCGGTGCTGTGCAAACGGCTCGAAGAGGCGGGCTGCGCGGCGGTGATGCCCCTCGGGGCGCCGATTGGTTCCAACCAGGGGCTGGAGACCCGTGCGATGCTGGAGATCATCATTCAACAGGCGACCGTGCCGGTAGTGGTGGATGCCGGGATCGGCGTGCCCAGCCATGCCGCGCAGGCGCTGGAGATGGGGGCCGATGCGGTGCTGGTTAACACCGCCATTGCGGTTGCGGACGATCCGGTGAGGATGGCCCGGGCGTTTCGTCTGGCGGTGGAGGCCGGCGTATTGGCCCGCCAGTCAGGCCCCGGCTCCCGCAGCCCTGAAGCTCAGGCCACCAGCCCGTTAACCGGATTTCTGGAGGCCTTCTCATGAACACCTTTACCGATCGCTGGCGCCAGCTCAACTGGGACGATATTCGCCTGCGTATCAACAGCAAAACCCCGGCGGACGTTGAGCGCGCCCTGAATGCCCGGCAGCCGACGCGCGAGGACATGATGGCCCTGCTCTCTCCCGCCGCCAGCGCGTATCTGGAGCCAATGGCCCAGCGTGCCCAGCGCCTGACCCGCCAGCGTTTTGGCAATACGGTGAGCTTTTATGTCCCGCTCTATCTCTCCAACCTGTGCGCCAACGACTGCACCTACTGCGGCTTCTCAATGAGTAATCACATCAAGCGCAAAACGCTGGATGAAAATGAGATTGCCCGGGAGTGTGCCGCGATCCGCGAGATGGGCTTTGAGCATCTGCTGCTGGTTACCGGCGAACACCAGACTAAGGTCGGAATGGACTATTTTCGTCGCCATCTCCCGGCCATTCGCCGCCAGTTCGCCTCGTTGCAGATGGAGGTTCAACCCCTGTCAGAGCCTGAGTATGGCGAGCTGAAAACGCTGGGGCTGGATGGGGTGCTGGTCTATCAGGAGACCTACCACGAAACGGTGTATGCTCAGCACCACCTGAAAGGCAAAAAGCAGGACTTCTTCTGGCGGCTGGAGACCCCGGATCGGCTGGGCCGCGCCGGGATCGACAAGATCGGTCTCGGGGCATTAACCGGGCTCTCCGACAGCTGGCGGGTCGACAACTTTATGGTGGCGGAACATCTCCTGTGGTTGCAGCAACACTACTGGCAAAGCCGGTACTCGATCTCCTTTCCCCGACTGCGCCCTTGTGCCGGGGGGATCCAGCCCGCGTCGATCATGGATGAACGTCAGCTGGTGCAGACCATCTGCGCGTTTCGTCTGCTGGCACCCGAGGCGGAGCTGTCCCTGTCGACCCGGGAGTCGCCTGCGTTTCGCGATCGCGTCATTCCCCTGGCGATCAACAACGTCAGCGCCTTTTCCAAAACTCAGCCCGGCGGTTATGCCGACGACCACCCCGAGCTGGAGCAGTTTGCGCCGCACGATAATCGTCGCCCGGAAGAGGTGGCCGGAGCGCTCAGCCGGCAGGGATTGCAGCCGGTATGGAAAGACTGGGATAGCTGGCTGGGACGCGCCTCGCACTCAGGCTGAAAGAGAGTGTAAGCCGATGAAGTTATTACGAGGCATCACGTCACTTCATCAACGGGCCATTGCCAGCCTGGGTATCTATTTTTTACGCTTATTACGTCAGCAGGGGATGCTGACCAGGGCGGAAAGCTTCTTCCTCGTTTCGCCCTGCCTTCCCTGCTCTGTAACAGTTGTAACCGGTTTCAGAAAATGCGGGTTTCTTTGTGATGACTCACACACAATCGCGGTAACGCGGTTGTCGAAGCGGGCTGGGCGGGATAATTATCAATAAACACATGTACATTGAGGCTGACTATGAAGAACATCGTTTTATGCTGTGCAGCGGGAATGTCCACCAGCATGCTGGTCCAACGTATGAAAGACGCCGCGCAAAAAAAAGGGGTCGAAGTAACCATTAAAGCCGTACCGGTTGCTGAGTTTAAAGATGAGATCGCTGCAGCCGACATTGTGTTGCTTGGCCCGCAGGTCAAATACGAACTCAATAATCTCCAGGCACAGGCAGAACCGCTGGGTAAAAAAGTCGCCGTTATCGACATGATGGATTACGGCATGATGAAAGGCGATGCCGTCCTCGAAAAAGCCCTCAAACTGCTGGAGTGACCCATGGACGATTTAGAAACCATCATTATGGAGCTGCTGGTGAATGCCGGCGCAGCCCGTAGCTCAGCACTAACCGCATTGCAGATGGCGCGCAAAGGCGATTTTGCCGATGCGGAAAAGGCGATGGAAGAGTCGCGCGAATTTGTTAAGCATGCGCACACCATCCAGACGAAGCTGATTGGTATGGATGAAGGCACCGGCAAACTGCCGGTTAACCTGATTACCGTTCACTCTCAGGATCACCTCATGAACGCGATGGTGATTCAGGATCTGGCGGGGGATATGATCGAGCTGTATCGCCGGTTGCCGCTGGTGAACTAACACGCCGCCCCCCGAACCGTAGGCCGGGTAAGCGCAGCGCCACCCGGCAAAAACCGCACCAGACAGGCAAAAAAAAACCCGCCGAAGCGGGTTTTTTTATGGGCTGACGTAACGATTACTCGTTGTCAGAACCGCCCAGGCCTGCGTTCAGCAGCTCTGCCAGGCTGGCAGATGCATCTTCAGCAGTCACCTGTGGTGCAGCAGGGATTTCGCCCGCTGCGCGACGGCGCATACGATCCTGGTGGTACGCATAACCGGTACCGGCCGGGATCAGACGACCCACGATAACGTTCTCTTTCAGACCGCGCAGTTCGTCGCGTTTGCCCGCAACAGCTGCTTCGGTAAGCACACGAGTGGTCTCCTGGAACGATGCCGCGGAGATGAAGGACTCGGTTGCCAGAGACGCTTTGGTGATACCCAGCAGGTCACGTGCGAAGGTCGCACTGAGCTTGCCATTCGACTCCAGATCGCGGTTAGCAATCTTGACGCGAGAGTATTCAACCTGCTCACCTTCGAGGAAGTCGGAGCTACCGGCATTCACGATGGTGGCTTTACGCAGCATCTGACGAACGATAACTTCGATGTGCTTATCGTTGATCTTAACGCCTTGCAGACGGTAAACGTCCTGTACTTCGTTGGTGATGTAACGCGTTACCGCGTGGACGCCACGAAGACGCAGAATGTCGTGCGGTGCTTCCGGACCGTCGGAAACCACGTCACCACGTTCTACACGTTCACCTTCAAACACGTTGAGCTGACGCCATTTTGGAATCATCTCTTCGTACGGATCGCTGCCATCCAGCGGCGTGATCACCAGACGGCGCTTCCCTTTGGTCTCTTTACCGAAGGAAATGATACCGCTGATTTCAGCCAGGATTGCCGGCTCTTTCGGACGACGTGCTTCGAACAGATCCGCAACGCGTGGCAGACCACCGGTGATATCTTTGGTACCGCTGGATTCCTGAGGAATACGCGCCAGAGCATCACCCGCACCGATCTGAATACCATCTTCCAGCTGAACAATCGCTTTACCTGGCAGGAAGTACTGAGCCGGCATATCGGTGCCCGGGATCAGAACGTCGTTGCCGTTAGCATCAACGATTTTCAGTGCTGGACGCAGATCTTTACCACCCGCGGTACGTTCTGCAGAATCCAGAACCACCAGGGAAGAGAGACCGGTCAGGTCGTCGGTCTGACGAGTAATCGTCTGGCCGTCGATCATATCGGTGAAGCGGATGAAACCAGCCACTTCGGTGATAACTGGCATGGTGTGCGGATCCCAGTTTGCTACGGTTTCGCCGCCTGCAACCTGCTCACCATCACCTTTGCCCATTACCGCGCCGTAAGGCACTTTATAGCTCTCTTTGGTACGACCGAATTCGTCGATCAGCTTCAGCTCGGTGTTACGAGACGTCACAACCAGCTTACCGGCAGAGTTAACAACCGACTTCGCGTTGCTGAGCTTGATGCTACCTTTGTTCTTCACCTGGATGCTGGATTCAGCAGCCGCACGAGATGCCGCACCACCGATGTGGAACGTACGCATCGTCAGCTGTGTACCCGGCTCACCGATGGACTGTGCCGCGATAACACCGATCGCTTCACCTTTGTTGATGATGTGGCCACGCGCCAGGTCACGACCATAGCAGTGCGCACAAACACCAAAGTCGGTGTCACAAGATACAACGGAACGTACCTTCACGGAGTCAACAGAGTTCGCTTCCAGCAGGTCACACCAGTGCTCGTGCAGCAGCGTGTTGCGTGGAACCAGAATGTCTGCGGTGCCCGGCTTCAGAATGTCTTCAGCAGTCACACGACCCAGAACGCGATCGCGCAGTGGCTCTTTAACATCACCACCCTCGATAACCGGGGTCATGGTGATACCTTCGAGGGTGCCACAATCGTCTTCGGTCACAACCAGATCCTGCGCAACGTCTACCAGACGACGCGTTAGATAACCGGAGTTCGCAGTTTTCAGTGCGGTATCCGCCAGACCTTTACGCGCACCGTGAGTAGAGATGAAGTACTGGAGTACGTTCAGACCTTCACGGAAGTTCGCGGTGATTGGCGTTTCGATGATGGAGCCATCTGGCTTCGCCATCAGACCACGCATACCTGCCAGCTGACGAATCTGCGCTGCAGAACCACGCGCACCGGAGTCGGCCATCATGTAAATGCTGTTGAAGGAAACCTGCTGCTCTTCGACGCCGTCACGGTTAATAACGGTTTCGGTCTGCAGGTTGTCCATCATCGCTTTGGATACACGATCGTTCGCCGCTGCCCAGATATCGATAACTTTGTTATAGCGTTCGCCCGCGGTAACCAGACCAGACTGGAACTGCTCCTGGATCTCAGCAACTTCGGCTTCCGCTTCAGAGATGATCTCGTATTTCTTCTCTGGGATGACCATGTCATCGATACCAACAGAGGCACCTGAACGCGCTGCATAAGCAAAGCCGGTGTACATTGTCTGGTCAGCGAAGATAACGGTCGGCTTCAGGCCCAGGATGCGGTAACAGGTGTTCAGCATCTTGGAGATCGCTTTCTTGCCCAGCGCCTGGTTGACGATGGAGAAAGGCAGACCTTTCGGTACGATCATCCACAGAATCGCACGGCCAACGGTCGTGTCGATCAGACTGGTTTTCGCAACGAGTTCGCCGTTTTCAGCTTTTTCATACTCGGTGATACGCACTTTTACACGCGCATGCAGAGAGGCCAGGCCAGCGCGATAAATACGCTCAGCTTCTTTAGGGCCAGTCAGCACCATGCCTTCGCCTTTGGCGTTAACACAGTCACGGGTCATGTAGTACAGACCCAGTACAACGTCCTGAGAAGGAACGATAATTGGTTCACCGTTCGCTGGGGACAGGATGTTGTTGGTAGACATCATCAGCGCACGCGCTTCGAGCTGGGCTTCCAGCGTCAGCGGTACGTGTACTGCCATCTGGTCACCATCGAAGTCGGCGTTGTATGCCGCACAGACCAGCGGGTGCAGCTGGATAGCTTTACCTTCGATCAGTACTGGCTCAAAGGCCTGGATACCCAGACGGTGCAGGGTTGGTGCACGGTTCAGCAGTACCGGGTGTTCGCGGATAACTTCGTCCAGGATATCCCAAACGACAGCTTCTTCACGCTCAACCATTTTCTTCGCGGCTTTGATGGTGGTGGCCAGGCCACGCAGTTCCAGCTTGCCGTAAATGAACGGTTTGAACAGCTCCAGTGCCATTTTCTTCGGCAGACCGCACTGATGCAGACGCAGGTATGGACCTACGGTGATTACAGAACGACCGGAGTAGTCAACACGCTTACCGAGCAGGTTCTGACGGAAACGACCCTGTTTACCTTTGATCATGTCGGCCAAAGATTTCAGAGGACGCTTGTTAGAACCGGTGATCGCACGACCGCGACGACCGTTATCCAGCAGGGCATCTACCGCTTCCTGCAGCATACGTTTTTCGTTGCGTACGATGATATCTGGCGCAGCCAGATCCAGCAGACGCTTCAGACGGTTGTTACGGTTAATGACGCGACGATACAGATCGTTCAGGTCAGATGTCGCGAAACGACCACCATCCAGCGGTACCAGCGGACGCAGATCTGGCGGCAGAACCGGCAGAACGGTCAGGATCATCCACTCTGGTTTGTTACCAGACTGAACGAACGCTTCCAGCAGTTTGATACGCTTGGTCAGCTTTTTACGCTTGGTTTCGGAGTTGGTTTCGTTCAGCTCTTCACGCAGAGTTTCACACTCTTGCTCCAGATCCATGCTCTTCAGCAGGGCCTGGATCGCTTCCGCACCCATCTTCGCGTCGAATTCGTCACCGAACTCTTCCAGCGCGTCGAGATACTGTTCTTCGGTCAGGATCTGGTTACGTTCCAGATTGGTCATGCCGCCTTCGATAACGACATAAGATTCGAAGTACAGTACACGTTCGATATCGCGCAGCGGCATATCCAGCAGCAGACCGATACGGGACGGCAGAGATTTCAGGAACCAGATGTGGGCAGTCGGAGACGCCAGCTCGATGTGGCCCATGCGCTCACGACGCACTTTAGTTTGGGTCACTTCAACGCCGCACTTCTCACAGATCACACCACGGTGTTTCAGGCGCTTGTACTTACCGCACAGGCACTCATAATCTTTTACTGGCCCGAAAATACGCGCACAGAAAAGGCCGTCACGCTCAGGTTTGAACGTACGGTAGTTGATGGTTTCTGGCTTTTTAACTTCACCAAAAGACCATGAACGGATCATGTCTGGCGAGGCCAGAGCAATTTTGATCGCATCAAACTCTTCGGTTTTAGTTTGCGCTTTCAGAAACTTTAATAAGTCTTTCACGGATTTGCTCCCGTCGGAGTTAGCACAATCTGGTGCCGGATACTACTCCGGCACCAGTGACCTGTTTGAGCGAGAGTTACTCGTCTTCCAGTTCGATGTTGATACCCAGCGAACGAATCTCTTTCAACAGTACGTTGAAGGACTCTGGCATGCCCGGTTCCATCTGATGGTTGCCGTCCACGATGTTTTTATACATCTTGGTACGACCGTTCACGTCATCAGACTTAACGGTGAGCATTTCCTGCAGGGTGTATGCTGCGCCATATGCTTCAAGCGCCCACACTTCCATCTCCCCGAAGCGCTGACCACCGAACTGCGCCTTACCACCCAGCGGCTGCTGAGTAACCAGGCTGTAAGAACCGGTAGAACGCGCGTGCATCTTGTCATCAACCAGGTGGTTCAGTTTCAGCATGTACATGTAACCCACGGTTACCTGGCGCTCGAACTGCTCACCGGTACGACCGTCGAACAGTGTGATCTGACCAGAACTTGGCAGGCCACCCAGCTGTAACAGTTCCTTGATTTCAGACTCTTTCGCACCATCGAAGACTGGCGTTGCGATTGGCATACCTTTTTTCAGGTTCTCAGCCAGACGCAGCACTTCTTCATCGCTGAAGGTGTTCAGGTCGACTTTCTGACGAACATCAGTACCCAGATCGTACGCACGCTGGATGAATTCGCGCAGTTTCGCGACTTCTTCCTGCTGCTTCAGCATGGCGTTGATCTTATCGCCGATACCTTTCGCAGCCATACCCAGGTGAGTTTCGAGGATCTGACCAATGTTCATACGAGACGGTACGCCCAGCGGGTTCAGTACGATATCTACCGGCGTACCGTTAGCATCGTGCGGCATATCTTCGATCGGGTTGATCTTAGAGATAACACCCTTGTTACCGTGACGACCTGCCATCTTATCACCAGGCTGGATCTGACGTTTAACAGCCAGATAGACCTTAACAATCTTCAGCACGCCTGGTGCCAGATCGTCGCCCTGAGTGATTTTACGGCGTTTTGCTTCGAGCTTTTTCTCGAACTCGTGTTTCAGTTCGTCATACTGCTCAGCCAGCTGTTCCAGCTGATTTTGTTTCTCTTCGTCGGCCAGGCCCAGTTCCAGCCAGCGGTCGCGTGGCAGTTTGTCGAGCTTCTCAGCTTCAACACCACCGGCAACCAGCACCGCGTAGATACGACTAAACAGGCCAGCTTCGAGGATCTGCAGCTCTTCAGACAGGTCTTTCTTAGCCTGCTTCAGCTGCATCTCTTCGATTTCCAGCGCACGTTTGTCTTTTTCTACGCCATCGCGAGTAAAGACCTGAACGTCGATAACCGTACCGGAAACACCGTTCGGCACACGCAGAGAAGAGTCTTTAACGTCAGACGCTTTCTCGCCGAAGATCGCGCGCAGCAGTTTCTCTTCTGGCGTCAGCTGGGTTTCACCTTTCGGCGTAACCTTACCAACCAGAATGTCGCCGCCGGTCACTTCTGCACCGATGTAAACGATACCGGATTCATCCAGTTTGGAGAGCGCAGCTTCACCCACGTTCGGGATGTCAGCGGTGATCTCTTCTGGCCCCAGCTTGGTGTCACGAGACACACATGCCAGTTCCTGGATGTGAATAGTAGTGAAACGATCTTCCTGAACCACACGCTCGGAGACGAGGATGGAGTCTTCGAAGTTGTAACCATTCCACGGCATGAACGCTACGCGCATGTTCTGACCGAGCGCCAGTTCACCGAGGTCGGTGGACGGACCGTCAGCCAGCACGTCGCCGCGCTCAATTGGCTCACCCAGAGAAACACATGGCATCTGGTTGATACAGGTGTTCTGGTTAGAACGGGTGTACTTGGTCAGGTTGTAGATGTCGATACCCGCTTCGCCTGCATGCATCTCGTCTTCGTTAACTTTGATAACGATACGGGAAGCATCGACGTACTGAACAGTACCGCCACGTTTAGCAACTGCAGTAACACCGGAGTCAACGGCAACAGCACGTTCCATACCGGTACCAACCAGCGGCTTATCAGCGCGCAGAGTTGGAACCGCCTGACGTTGCATGTTCGCACCCATCAATGCACGGTTGGCGTCATCGTGTTCCAGGAACGGGATCAGGGACGCACCGACGGAAACCACCTGTTGAGTGGAAACGTCCATGTAGTCAACCTGGTCACGACTGAACAAGCTCGATTCACCTTTGCTACGGCAGGTTACCAGGTCTTCTTCAAAGTGGCCTTCGTCATCCAGGTTGGAGTTCGCCTGAGCGATGACGTAGTTACCTTCTTCGATAGCAGACAGGTAGTGGATTTCGTCGGTTACAACACCGTCAGTCACTTTACGATACGGGGTCTCAAGGAAACCGTATTCGTTAGTCTGTGCGTACACGGACAGAGAGTTGATCAGACCGATGTTCGGACCTTCAGGCGTTTCGATAGGACATACGCGGCCGTAGTGAGTCGGGTGTACGTCTCGAACTTCAAAGCCTGCACGTTCACGGGTCAGACCGCCTGGGCCGAGGGCAGAGATACGACGCTTGTGCGTGATCTCAGACAGCGGGTTGTTCTGGTCCATAAACTGAGACAGCTGGCTGGAACCAAAGAACTCTTTCACTGCTGCGGAGATCGGCTTGGCGTTGATCATATCCTGAGGCATCAGGGTATCCAGATCGCCAAGAGACAGACGCTCTTTCACCGCACGCTCTACACGCACGAGGCCAACGCGGAACTGGTTTTCCGCCATTTCGCCTACGGAACGGATACGACGGTTGCCGAGGTGGTCGATATCGTCCACTTCGCCTTTGCCGTTACGGATATCGATGAGCTTCTTCATCACTTCGATGATGTCTTCTTTGCTCAGGATACCGGAACCTTCGATCGCATCACGCAGCAGAGAACGGTTGAACTTCATACGACCAACCGCGGACAGATCGTAGCGGTCTTCGGAGAAGAACAGGTTCTCGAACAGGCTTTCAGCCGCTTCGCGAGTTGGTGGCTCACCAGGACGCATCATGCGGTAGATTTCTACCAGCGCGCTCAGACGATCGGTGGTCGGGTCGACGCGAATCGTTTCCGACATATATGGACCGTGGTCCAGATCGTTGGTGAACAGCGTTTCGATACGCTTGTGACCAGACTGGCTCAGCTTAGCCAGCAGATCCAGGCTCAGCTCCATGTTAGCCGGGCAGATCAGCTCGCCAGTGGATGCATCAACGTAATCTTTTGCAGCTACTTTTCCAGCAATGTATTCAACCGGGACTTCGATGTGTTTGATATCATCTTTTTCCAGCTGACGGATGTGGCGCGCGGTAATACGGCGGCCTTTTTCCACATACACTTTGCCGTCGGCTTCGATGTCGAACGACGCGGTATCACCACGCAGACGCTCAGGCACCAGCTCCATTTGCAGCTTGTTGTCGCGAATTTCAAAGACAACTTTCTCAAAGAACAGATCAAGAATCTGCTCAGTGGTGTATTGCAGAGCACGCAGAATGATGGTCGCAGGCAGTTTACGACGACGGTCGATACGGACAAACAGGTTGTCTTTCGGATCGAACTCGAAGTCCAGCCAGGAACCACGGTAAGGAATGATACGTGCGTTATACAGTACTTTACCGGATGAGTGCGTTTTACCTTTATCGCTGTCGAAGAAGACGCCCGGGCTACGGTGCAGCTGGGAAACGATAACACGCTCAGTACCGTTGATTACGAAAGTACCGTTGTCGGTCATGAGCGGAATTTCGCCCATGTAGACTTCTTGTTCTTTAATGTCTTTAACGGTGCCTTCCGGCGCTTCGCGCTCGTAGATCACCAGACGCAGCTTAACGCGCAGCGGTGCCGAGTAGGTCACGCCACGGATTTGACATTCCTGAACGTCAAATACCGGTTCGCCAAGGCGGTAGCTGACGTATTGCAGCTCGGAATTACCGCTGTAGCTCTTAATCGGGAACACGGAACGGAAGGCTGCTTCCAGACCGTACTGCCCTTCAGGATCTTGCTCGATAAACTTCTGGAACGAGTCAAGCTGGATAGAAAGGAGATATGGAATGTCCAGAACTTGTGGACGTTTACCAAAATCCTTACGAATACGTTTTTTCTCGGTATAGGAGTAAACCATAGGGTTCCTCAGCTCGCTGACAAGTCGACGCATCTGTCCATTGACGGACAGTTTGTGCAACACCATTTTGTTGATCGGAAAATCGAACACTTTCCGCAATGCCTGTTGCTATCACGCTTAAACCATTTCATTGCGATTTACCCAGAGCGAGCACCCTGTCGCAGTATATTAAGTCGTCGATAGAAACAAGCATTGTCAGGACAGCCAGCAGTCAAACAGTGTGAAACGCTACTGGCGCCTTACAGCGCAAAAAGGCTGGTGACTAAAAGTCACCAGCCATCAGCCTAATTTCTCAGGCTGCAACCGGAAGGGTTGGCTTATTTAACTTCAACTTCAGCGCCAGCTTCTTCCAGAGATTTTTTCAGTGCTTCTGCGTCATCTTTGCTCACGCCTTCTTTCAGCGCAGCTGGAGCAGATTCTACCAGGTCTTTAGCTTCTTTCAGACCCAGGCCAGTTGCAGAACGTACTGCTTTGATTACGGCAACTTTGTTAGCGCCAGCAGCTTTCAGAATTACGTCGAATTCAGTTTTTTCTTCAGCTACTTCAGCCGGGCCAGCAGCTACAGCTACAGCAGCAGCAGCGGAAACACCGAATTTTTCTTCCATTGCAGAGATCAGTTCTACAACGTCCATTACGGACATAGCTGCAACTGCTTCAATGATTTGATCTTTAGTGATAGACATTTAAATTGTTCCTGAAAATCAGAATAAGTTTATACGTAAGCGAATACTTGATAAAGATGACTGCTATTAAGCAGCTTCTTTCGCATCGCGAACAGCAGCCAGAGTGCGAACCAGTTTGCCAGCCGAAGCTTCTTTCATGGTTGCCATCAGGCGTGCAATTGCTTCTTCGTAGGTCGGCAGGGTTGCCAGGCGATCGATTTGCGATGCCGGGATCAACTCACCTTCAAAGGCTGCAGCTTTAACCTCAAATTTTGCATTCGCTTTCGCGAAATCTTTGAACAGACGAGCAGCAGCGCCCGGGTGTTCCATAGAATATGCAATCAAGGTTGGACCAACAAACGTGTCTTTCAGGCACTCGAACTGAGTACCTTCAACTACGCGGCGCAGCAGGGTGTTACGAACAACACGCATGTAAACGCCAGCTTCACGACCTGCTTTACGCAGTTCAGTCATTTTATCTACAGTAACGCCACGGGAATCCGCAACTACTGCAGACAGCGCGCCTTTGGCTACTTCGCTGACTTCAGCAACAATCGCTTGTTTGTCTTGAAGATTTAAAGCCATTAGCTTTGCTCCTGGATGTTTGCCGGAACTCATGTTCCGGAACTCACTTCACTCAGTCCAACGGAAAGAGCGTCTTAATACGGTGAGCAGAAACAAGCCAGAGTATCCAAAAATAATCTTAGCGTTCTGTCACCGTCTACGCAGGGGATTAAGTCTCTTGCGAAACACCTGCGGTCTTCGACGGAGGCCTGGATTAGGCCAGGCTCCAACGAACAAATCTTTTAGCCGCTAACTATTGTTAGCAAACGTGGGGGTAAGATTGTAGACAAATCCACCGCCCACGTAAAGGCATTAGTTTGCAGCAGCGCTCAGGCCAGCCTGGTCAACTGCAACACCTGCACCCATGGTGGTGGAGATGCTAACTTTCTTGATGTACACGCCTTTCGCCTGAGTTGGTTTTGCTTTTTTCAGCGCAACCAGCAGAGATTCCAGGTTTTCTTTCAGTTTGTCAGCGTCAAAGTCCACTTTACCGATGGTGGTGTGGATGATGCCGTTTTTGTCGTTACGATAACGAACCTGACCTGCTTTAGCGTTCTTAACTGCTTCAGCAACGTTAGGGGTTACAGTACCAACTTTCGGGTTTGGCATCAGGCCGCGTGGACCCAGAACCTGGCCGAGCTGGCCAACAACGCGCATTGCATCCGGGGAAGCAATAACAACGTCAAAGTTCATTTCGCCTTTCTTGATCTGATCAGCCAGATCTTCCATACCTACCAGTTCAGCGCCGGCAGCTTTAGCAGCTTCAGCGTTTGCACCCTGAGCAAATACAGCTACGCGTACGGAACGGCCAGTACCGTGTGGCAGTACAGTTGCGCCACGAACGTTCTGATCGGATTTACGAGCATCGATGCCCAGGTTAACAGCAACGTCAACGCTTTCAACGAACTTAGCGGTAGCCAGTTCTTTCAGCAGAGCGATAGCTTCGTTGATGTCGTACTGTTTGGTCGCATCAACTTTGTCACGGATCACGGACATGCGCTTGGTCAGTTTAGCCATTTCTTAGTCCTCCACTACCAGGCCCATGGAACGTGCAGTACCTTCGATGGAGCGAGTCATCGCTTCAACGTCGGAACCAGTCATGTCGGCAGCTTTGGTCTGCGCGATTTCCTGCAGCTGAGCGCGGGAAATTTTACCAACTTTATCTTTGTTCGGCTTACCGGAACCAGACTTGATACCAGCCGCTTTTTTCAGCAGTACTGCTGCCGGCGGGGTCTTGGTAACGAAAGTGAAAGAACGGTCAGCGTAAACAGTGATTACGACTGGGATTGGCAGACCTTTTTCCAGGGATTCGGTTTTGGCGTTGAACGCTTTACAGAATTCCATGATGTTCACACCTTGCTGACCCAGAGCTGGACCAACTGGTGGACTTGGGTTCGCCATACCAGCTGCAACCTGCAGCTTGACGTAGGCTTGTACTTTCTTAGCCATTCTAAAATCCTCTGATTGGGTAATAACGCCTCAAGGAGGCTCCCCGTGAATAAAAATCGTTTTACAGGCCAGGGCCCATAAAAACAAAAGGCGCGAAATTGTATTCCAATCTCGCGCCCTGTGCAACGATTAAATCGTCGCTTTTTTGATCGCTGCTTAGGCTTTTTCTACCTGGGCAAAGTCCAGCTCTACCGGGGTCGCACGACCGAAGATAGAAACGGAAACTTTCAGGCGGGACTTCTCGTAGTCCACTTCTTCAACCACGCCGTTAAAGTCAGCAAACGGACCGTCATTAACACGAACCATTTCACCCGGTTCAAACAGCGTTTTCGGACGCGGCTTATCCCCAACCTGCTGCAGGCGGTTCATAATCGCATCAACTTCTTTATCGCTGATTGGCGCCGGACGGTCAGACGTGCCGCCGATAAAGCCCATTACGCGCGGTACGCTGCGCACTAAGTGCCAGCTTGCATCGTTCATCACCATCTGAACAAGCACGTAACCCGGGAAGAATTTGCGTTCGCTTTTGCGACGCTGGCCGCCACGGATCTCGACCACTTCTTCGGTCGGAACCATAACATCGCCAAACAACTCTTCCATATTGTGTAATTTGATATGCTCACGCAGCGACGTAGCTACGCGGCCTTCAAAACCGGAAAACGCCTGAACGACGTACCAGCGCTTTTTAGGGGCTTCAGACATCTCAGAACCTCAGGCCAGTGATAAAGGATACCAGGCGAACCAGAATACCATCCAGTCCCCACAGGATCAGTGACATTACAGCGGTAACCGCAGCTACAATCAGCGTGGTGTGCAATGTTTCCTGGCGAGTCGGCCAAATGACCTTACGGACTTCGGTTCTCGCTTCGCGGGCAAAAGCAACGGTCGCTTTACCTTTGGTCGTCAACAGCGCGACACCACCCGCTGCAGCAATCAGAATAACCACTGCCAGCGCGCGTAGCGGCAGCATCATGTCGCGATACAGGTAGTTGCCCACGATTGCTACGATCAACAATACGGCTACTACTACCCATTTCATCGCTTCCAGGCCGCGCCCGCTCCCTTGAGCTTCGGTATTCGCACTCATAAACCAACCTGTCAGAAGAATTCTACAAACATTTTCACCCCGCGATAGCGAGGCGAACCAAACCGAAATGCTCTGTTGCGTTTCGGACTAAAAACGCCCTCTTCAGAGCCTGTCTCAGCAATGATTATGACAAATAAAATCACTGATGAGCCAGGTTCTGGTTCGAAAGCGTGCAAAAAGGGCATCAAATGATGCCCTTTTCATGCGCATTGCGTCAAATGTTATCAGCAATTAGCCGAGAACTTTAGCAACAACGCCCGCACCAACGGTACGGCCACCTTCACGGATTGCGAAACGCAGACCGTCGTCCATCGCGATTGGGTGGATCAGGGTGACAACCATCTTGATGTTGTCGCCTGGCATTACCATCTCAACGCCTTCTGGCAGTTCGATGGTACCGGTCACGTCAGTTGTACGGAAGTAGAACTGTGGACGGTAGCCTTTGAAGAACGGAGTATGACGGCCGCCTTCGTCTTTGGACAGAATGTACACTTCAGATTCGAACTTGGTGTGCGGCTTGATTGAGCCCGGCTTAGCCAGAACCTGGCCACGCTGGATCTCTTCACGCTTGATACCACGCAGCAGAACGCCGCAGTTCTCGCCTGCACGACCTTCGTCCAGCAGTTTGCGGAACATTTCAACGCCGGTACAGGTTGATTTCGCAGTATCTTTGATACCAACGATTTCAACTTCTTCGCCAACTTTGATGATGCCGCGCTCTACACGACCGGTAACAACAGTACCACGGCCGGAGATAGAGAATACGTCTTCGATAGGCAGCAGGAACGGCTTGTCAATCGCACGCTCTGGCTCTGGGATGTAAGAATCCAGGTAGCCAGCCAGTTCGATGATTTTCTCTTCCCACTGTGCTTCGCCTTCCAGCGCTTTCAGTGCAGAACCACGAACGATTGGGGTGTCGTCGCCCGGGAAGTCGTACTGGGACAGAAGTTCACGAACTTCCATCTCAACCAGTTCCAGCAGCTCTTCGTCATCAACCATGTCGCATTTGTTCAGGAACACGATGATGAAAGGAACGCCTACCTGACGACCCAGCAGGATGTGCTCACGGGTCTGAGGCATAGGGCCGTCAGTCGCAGCAACAACCAGGATCGCGCCGTCCATCTGCGCAGCACCGGTGATCATGTTTTTAACATAGTCGGCGTGGCCCGGGCAGTCTACGTGTGCGTAGTGGCGAGTCGGGGTGTCATATTCAACGTGGGAAGTGTTGATGGTGATACCACGAGCTTTTTCTTCTGGTGCGTTATCGATCTGATCGAATGCGCGAGCAGAACCACCGTAGGTTTTTGCCAGAACGGTAGTGATTGCAGCGGTCAGCGTTGTTTTACCATGGTCAACGTGGCCGATAGTACCGACGTTAACGTGCGGTTTTGTACGTTCAAACTTTTCTTTAGACATCGATTGTCCCTCTAAGACACGGATAAATCGGTGATATCACCACATCAACCAGGCGAAATGCCTGAACTGTTGAATTCATTTAAATTGAAACAGAGAGAAACGGGAGGGAGAAGTGAAGTGATGCTGATACCCAGAGTCGAACTGGGGACCTCACCCTTACCAAGGGTGCGCTCTACCAACTGAGCCATATCAGCACGTATTGGAGCGGGCAGCGGGAATCGAACCCGCATCATCAGCTTGGAAGGCTGAGGTAATAGCCATTATACGATGCCCGCATCCTGAAACTCGGCTACCCAGTTCTTTCTGTAACAAAAAAAGAGATTTCTCTCTTTTTAAGTTCGAGCTGGCTAATTTTTTCAACCAGCTCCGGCGGCGTTAACGCTGCCAGAAAGTGGTGGTGGGGGAAGGATTCGAACCTTCGAAGTCTGTGACGGCAGATTTACAGTCTGCTCCCTTTGGCCGCTCGGGAACCCCACCGGACTTGATGGTGCCGACTACCGGAATCGAACTGGTGACCTACTGATTACAAGTCAGTTGCTCTACCTACTGAGCTAAGTCGGCATCAAGTAGCGCGCATTTTAGGGAGACCCGCGGGTTCATGCAACTAAAAATTTGCATAAATCGTTCTTTCGCTCACATTTTGTGCGAGAAGAGCAAATAACGCTGTAATTCCAGGCAAAGGCGGGCAAATATTCATCATTTACGGCCCTGGAAAGGGGGCAAACCCGGTCTGTGACCATTCCCGCTTAACGCAACACCAGGCCATATTTTTTCTTATTATTCGGCCCATCTGGTGTTAACCTCCTGCGCATTGTCCAAAATTAACTATTATGTGATGTGCCTTCCCCCGCATGGCTAGCCTCTGATGTGGGATAGACGCCTCACTCAAGCATGCTTATGAGCAAAAAAGAGCAAACGTTAATGACGCCTTATCTCCAGTTTAGCCGCAGCCAGTGGGCTGCTCTGCGTGACTCCGTTCCTATGACCTTAACGGAAGGCGAAATCGCACGGTTAAAAGGGATAAACGAAGACCTGTCGCTTGAAGAAGTGGCCGAAATATATTTGCCTCTATCGCGTTTGCTGAATTTCTATATCAGTTCCAACCTTCGCCGGCAGGCCGTACTGGAGCAGTTCCTCGGTACTAACGGGCAGCGCATTCCTTATATCATCAGTATTGCCGGTAGCGTTGCCGTGGGTAAAAGCACCACCGCGCGCGTTCTGCAGGCGCTCCTGAGTCGCTGGCCGGAACATCGCAGCGTGGAGCTGATCACCACCGACGGTTTTCTGCATCCGAACGAGGTATTAAAAGAACGCGGTCTGATGAAGAAGAAGGGCTTCCCCCTCTCTTATGATATGCACCGTCTGGTGAAATTCGTGTCGGATCTGAAATCCGGCGTGCCAAACGTGACGGCCCCGGTCTATTCGCATCTGATTTATGACCGTATCCCTGACGGGGATAAAACGGTAGTGCAGCCGGATATCCTGATTCTGGAAGGGTTAAACGTTCTGCAGAGCGGAATGGATTATCCTCACGATCCGCATCATGTCTTCGTCTCTGACTTTGTCGATTTCTCTATCTACGTCGATGCGCCGGAAGATCTGCTGCAGAACTGGTATATCAACCGCTTCCTGAAGTTCCGCGAAGGGGCGTTCACCGATCCGGACTCTTACTTCCATAACTACGCCCAGCTCTCGAAAGAAGAGGCTATTAATGTGGCCACCTCGCTGTGGAATGAGATCAACTACGTGAACCTGAAAGAGAACATCCTGCCGACCCGCGAACGCGCCAGCCTGATCCTCACCAAGAGTGAGAAACACGCTGTCGACCATGTGCGGTTGCGAAAATAGTCTTTCATCATCCCAATAAAAAACCGGCGATTATCGCCGGTTTTTTTTATGGCTTACGCCTGGGGCTTCTCGCCGTTTTCATCCTGATCGACCGCGAAGCACGCCACCAGTTGACCGCCGTAGTCTTTTAACTGCGGTTGCAGCTGGGTGCACGGCCCAAAGCGACGACGGCAGCGGGCATTAAATGCGCAGCCCGGCGGCGGGTTGAGCGGGCTTGGCAGCTCGCCGGTCAGCTTAATACGCTCCCGACGTTCATCCGGATTCAGGCGCGGTGTCGCAGAGAGCAATGCCTGGGTATAAGGGTGGCGCGGGTTATTAAAGATCTGGTCTTTGGTCCCCTTCTCCACACAGCGTCCCAGATACATCACCATCACCTCATCAGCAATGTGCTCCACCACCGACAGGTCATGGGAGATGAAGACGTAAGACAGACCTAAATCCTGCTGCAGATCCATCATCAGGTTAAGTACCTGTGCACGGACGGAAACGTCGAGTGCGGAGACCGGTTCATCGGCGATCACCACATCCGGGTCGAGCATCAGACCACGGGCGATAGCGATACGCTGGCGCTGACCGCCGGAGAACATATGCGGATAACGATCGTAGTGCTCGGTCTTGAGCCCCACTTTCGCCATCATCGCCAGCGCCTTCTCGCGACGCTGCTCTTTGCTCAACGTGGAGTTGATCTGCAGCGGCTCCTCCAGAATCTGTCCCACTTTCTTACGCGGGTTCAGGGAACCGTACGGGTTCTGGAACACAATCTGGATTTTCTGGCGACGCAGCTTCTGCGCATCGGGATCGTGCTTGAGCAGATCCTGGCCCTGATAGTACAGCTCGCCCCCGGTCGGGGTTTCAATCATGGTCAGCAGACGGCCGAGGGTGGATTTACCGCAGCCGGACTCCCCCACCACCGCCAGCGTTTTGCCGCGCTCCAGGCTAAAGGAGACGCCATCCAGCGCTTTCACCAGGCGTTCCGGAGCAAACAGCCCCTTCTTCACCGGGTAGTGTTTTTTCAGGTCGATAGCCTGCAACAGCGGCTGTTGCAGGGTGGCCTCTTGCGTACTCATAGTGTGGGCCTCCCGGCGTCATCGAGTGGGTAGTGGCATTTAGACTGGCGACCATCGCTGAGGGTATAGAGATCCGGCTCATCGATACGGCATTTGTCCGTGGCATATGGGCAGCGCGGGTTCAGCAGACAGCCGGTCGGGCGGTCGTATTTACCCGGTACCACGCCCGGCAGTGACGCCAGACGCGCCTTGTCCTGAGCAAACTCCGGCAGGGCGCGCAGCAGGGCCTGGGTATATGGATGACGCGGCGCACGGAAGATATCGTGCGAGTTGCCGGTTTCAACCACCTGTCCGGCGTACATCACGATAATTTTGTGCGCTGCTTCGGCCACTAACGCCAGGTCATGGGTGATCAGGATCAGCGCCATGTTCTCTTTCTGCTGCAGCTCCAGCAGCAGCTCGATGATCTGCGCCTGAATGGTCACGTCCAGCGCGGTCGTCGGTTCGTCGGCAATCAGCAGCTTCGGACGACAGGCAATGGCCATGGCGATCATCACGCGCTGGCTCATCCCACCGGAGAGCTGGTGCGGATACACATCCAGACGCGAGGCCGGATCGGGAATACCTACCTGGTTCAGCAGATCAATTGCCCGCTGACGACGGGTTTGCTTATTCCCACCCTGATGCACCTTAATCGCTTCCATGATCTGGAAACCGACGGTATAGCACGGGTTAAGGCTGGTCATCGGGTCCTGGAAGATCATCGCCACTTCGGCGCCAACCAGATTGCGACGCTCTTTTTCAGAGATACGCTTCAGATCCTGGCCGTTGAACTCCAGGCTTTCCGCCATTACGCGGCCGGGGTAATCAATCAGCCCCATGATCGCCAGCGAGCTTACCGATTTACCGGAACCTGACTCACCGACAATCCCGACCACTTCACCCTGATTTACGCTGTAGCTAACCCGATCTACGGCGCGAAACTCGGAACCTACTTCACCGAAGTGCACCGATAATTTATCTACATTTAATAACGCCATCTCGTGCCTCTTACTGCTTCAGTTTGGGATCAAGTGCATCACGCAGACCATCACCCATCAGGTTAAATGCCAGCACCGTCAGCAGGATCGCCAGACCCGGGAAGGTCACGACCCACCAGGCGCTCTGCGCGAACTGCAACACGTCGGAGAGCATGGTGCCCCACTCCGGTGTTGGCGGTTGCGCACCCATGCCAAGGAAGCCAAGAGCAGCCATATCGAGAATGGCGTTAGAGAAACCGAGCGACGCCTGAACAATCAGCGGCGCAAGGCAGTTTGGAAGAATGTTGACGAACATCTGACGCATTGCCCCCGCACCCGCTACGCGGGAAGCAGTCACATAGTCGCGGTTAACCTCGACCAGTACGGCCGCACGGGTTAAGCGCACATAGTGCGGCAGCGCAACAAACGTCAGGGCCAGGGCGGCGTTGCCGATGGATGGCCCAAAGACCGCCACCAGCACCAAAGCCAGCAGCAGGCTTGGCAGCGCCAGCATGATGTCGACAACACGCATAATGATGTTATCAACCAGACCGCCGAAGTAGCCCGCCACCAGACCGAGTACCACGCCCATGATCAGCGACAGCACCACCACCAGACAGCCGACCAGCAGCGACAGACGCGCGCCGTACATCAGACGAGACAGCACATCGCGGCCTACATCGTCTGTACCCAGCAGATGCGACAGGGTACCGCCGTCCTGCCATGCAGGTGGCGCAAGTAGCGCATCACGGAACTGCTCCGCCGGGTTGTACGGCGCAAGAAAGTTCGCGAACACCGCGATCAAGATCATGATGACAACATACGCCAGCCCGACGACTGCGCCTTTGTTGCGTTTGAAGTAGTGCCAGAACTCCTGCAGCGGCGTCATTGGCACCGGTGCAGCGACCACTTTATTTTCAGAAACGTGTGACATGATGGCCCCTTACTTCTTATGACGAATACGCGGGTTCACCACGCCGTACAGCAAATCGACCAGCAGGTTGACGAGGATAATCATCGTCGCCACCAGCAGTACACCGCCCTGCACCACCGGATAATCACGGCGTTGCAGCGCGTCAATCAGCCAGCGTCCCAGACCCGGCCAGGAGAAGATGGTTTCGGTCAGGATCGCCCCTGCCAGCAACGTCCCCACCTGCAGCCCGATAACGGTCACGACCGGGAGCATGGCGTTACGCAGGGCATGGACGATGATCACCCGCATGCGGGTCAGACCTTTGGCACGGGCGGTACGGATGTAATCCTCGCCCAGCACTTCCAGCATTGACGAACGGGTCATACGCACGATAACCGCCAGTGGGATCGTACCGAGCACCATGGCCGGGAGGATCATGTGCGCCAGCGCATCGATAAAGTTGCCCTCTTCGCCCCAGATGGCCGTGTCGATCAGCATAAAGCCGGTCAGCGGGTTGGAATCGTCGAGGAAGACCATGTCGCTGACGCGTCCCGAGACGGGCGTCAGGTTCCACTGCACCGACACCAGCATAATCAGCATCATGCCCCACCAGAAGATAGGCATGGAGTAGCCGGTCAGCGCCAGGCCAACGGCCGTGTGATCAAAGATAGAGCCACGTTTCACCGCAGCCAGCACGCCCACCGGAATACCCACGGCGACGGCAAAAATCATGGCGCAGACGCCAAGCTCAAGCGTTGCCTGAAAGCGCGGAACGAACTCTTCCCACACCGGCAGACGGCTTTTCAGCGACATCCCCAAATCACCATGCAGCACGCCCCAGATATAGTGGAGATACTGCTGCCACATAGGCTTATCCAGCCCCAGTTCAGCCAACAGTTGTGCATGACGCTCAGGAGAAATTCCACGCTCGCCCGCCATAATCATTACCGGGTCACCGGGGATCATATGGACGAAGGCAAAGGTGAGAAGGGTGATACCGATAAACGTGGGGATAACAAGTCCCAGACGTCGGAGGATGAACTGCAACATAACCCGGATTCTCTCTAATGACGTACGCCTGGAGGCGTGACGTCTGTATTGCTCACAAATCTTATTCCCTCCCCTTACAGAGAGGGAATAAAGCACTGCTGCCGGGTGGCGCTACGCTTACCTGGCCTACATACCGTAGGCCAGTGCAAGCGCAGCGCCGCCTGGCATTGCTTTTAATTATTCAACAGAAACGTTTTCGAAGTGGTGTTTGCCCAGTGGATCAACCACATAGCCTTTAACTTCTTTACGCACTGGCTCGTACACGGTGGAGTGAGCGACGATCAGCGCTGGCGCCTGGTCATGCATCACAACCTGAGCCTGTTTGTACAGTTCGATACGCTTGTTGTGGTCGTCGGTAGCACGTGCCGGCTGAATCAGATCTTCAAACGGCTTGTAGCACCAGCGAGAGTAGTTAGAACCTTGTTTTGCTGCATCACAGCTGAACAGGGTCGCGAAGAAGTTATCTGGATCCCCATTGTCGCCGGTCCAGCCCATCATCACTGCCTGGTGCTCACCTGCTTTAGCACGCTTCAGGTATTCGCCCCACTCGTAGGTCACGATCTTGGCCTGAACGCCGATTTTTGCCCAGTCAGCCTGAACCATCTCGGCCATACGGCGCGCGTTCGGGTTGTAAGGACGCTGTACCGGCATCGCCCACAGCTCAACGGTAAAGCCTTTATCCTGGCCCGCTTCTTTCAGCAGTGCTTTCGCTTTCTCAACGTCATAGGTGTAATCCTTAACGTCGTCGTTGTAGCCCCACATGGTTGGTGGGATCAGGTTCTTCGCGGCAACGCCAGCGCCCTGATAAACGGCCTTGATGATCGCTTCTTTGTTCACCGCGTAAGTCAGCGCCTGACGCACTTTCACGTCATCAAACGGTTTCTTTTCGGTATTGAAGGAGAGATAGCCGACGTTCAGGCCCGCCTGCTCGTGCAGGGTGATGTTCTTGTCCTGCTTCATGCGCGCGATATCAGCCGGGTTCGGGTACGGCATCACCTGGCACTCGTTCTTCTGCAGTTTGGCGTAACGCACGGAGGCATCAGGCGTGATGGAGAAGACCAGACGGTCGATCTGCGGCTTGGTGCCCCAGTAACCTTCGAACGCTTTGTACAGAATACGGGAGTCTTTCTGGTACTGCTGCATCTGGAATGGACCGGTACCGATTGGGTTCAGATCCACTTTCTCCGGCGTACCGGCTTTCAGCATGTTGTCCGCATATTCTTTTGACAGAATAGAGGCGAAGTCCATGGCCAGGTCAGCCAGGAATGGCGCTTCCGGACGGCTCAGGACGAACTGAACGGTGTTGTCGTCCACTTTTTTGATTTCGCTGATCAGGTCTGGCAGACCCATCCCTTCGAAGTACTCATAGCTGCCACCAGAAACTTTGTGATACGGGTTCTGGGCATTTTTCTGACGGTCGAAGGAGAACACCACGTCGTCGGCATTCAGCTCACGCGTCGGTTTGAAATCTTTACTGTCCTGCCACTTCACGCCCTGACGCAGGTGGAAGGTATAGGTTTTACCGTCTTCGCTGACTTCCCACTTCTCAGCCAGACCCGGAATAACTTCCGTGGTACCGATTTTGAATTCAACCAGGCGGTTATAGATTGGTACAGAGCTGGCGTCGTACGTCGTACCAGAAGTAAAGAGCTGTGGGTTAAAGCCTTCCGGCGAGCCTTCAGAACAGTAGACCAGGGTTTTTGCCTGTACGCCTGCTGCGACGGTCATAGCCACCAGGCTCAGACCAAGCTTCAGCATCCCTGACTTCTTCAAGGAAATACTCATTGTTATTCTGCTCCAATGTGATGTTTTTTGTTGTGTTACTCCGCCTGACCTTTAATTTATTTTTTACCCGGTCCGGTCGGTGTTGCCCTGAGGCGTTATAAGGGATGGAGATTCCTTTCAGAAGAGCGACTGAGTTGCAGCGCAGATCCTCCCTGAAGTGCCCCTCGTGCCCTACAATCTGTCAACAGAATGTGAAAACGTCAATACAGGTGACGGGGATTTACGCTAAGTGTGAGAATTGGCAAACAAAGATTAAAAAAACTACCGGAGCGTATTTTCAGCAGGGAAATTTATGCTACCCGCCATGATGCAGCACAACTCTCTACGCAATCTGCTACAACCAGTGATTAACATTTATTCAACCGGCGTAAATTTTCTTACGGAATGGCGATTATCTGCGCACTAAATGCCATGAACGTTAAAACGCACAGGGGAAAATGCTGAGGTTATCCATAAGCAACGCGAAAAAAGATCAATCCAAAGATAAAAAAATACAATGGAATATGTCACATAATGGTTAACAGGCAGGGGGAACGAGAGGTAGGCCGTGTTTTAGTAAGTCTGGAAAGATAAGGCTTTAATGCTTTGGACTTCCACGGACGATAAATGCAAAAAAGCCCCGCTCTTAGAGCGGGGCTTTCGAATGTGGTCGGCGAGAGAGGATTCGAACCTCCGACCCACTGGTCCCAAACCAGTTGCGCTACCAAGCTGCGCTACTCGCCGTTTGCGGAGCGCATCTTACTGCTACGCCCCATCTCCGTCAATCCCTTATTTTGCAAAAGCCTTTCAATCGGCTATAAAGTCGCCAGGCCTGTTACTTTGCGGCTTTTGCAGCACCGTCTGGCACTTTACACCAGTTGTTATTCTCGTTAATCCCGCCGTCTGGCGAGGTGTAACCGAGGCAACCGAGAATAGTGTCGTACAACTCCACATGACGACGCGCCACTTTCATATCCGCCTGCTCTTTCAGATGAGCGAACATTTTGGCTTTATCCGGGTTCTCCAGATATTTGTCAGACATCCACACCATCATCGGCACGCGGAACTGCTCCGGTGGTGCCATCTTGCGCGGCGTACCGTGCAGGTGCTCTTTCTCGTTAATCGACTCACCATGGTCGGCGGCGTAGAAGACGATCGCCTTCTTATCGCGCACCTGGTCAATCACGCTGTCGATAAAGTGATCCACGTAGGTCACCGAGTTATCGTAAGAGTTGATCAGCTGCGCTTTGGTACAGTCTTTATCCACGCCCTTACACTCCGGCGTCCATTTGGCAAAGCTACGCGGATAACGCTGGGTGTAGTTAAAGTGCGACCCTTTGGTATGCAGGATGATCATATGTTTACCGTTCTGGTTGCCCTGCAGGGAGCGCTGCATCTCATCGATTAGCAGCATATCGTCCACACTCTTACCGCGGTTACGCGGCTCGGCGCCAATCTGCTCGCGGTAGGCGATGTTGTTGGCCATGGTGTTGCTGTAGAACCACATCTCGCTCTGCATCGCGTAGAGGTCGGAGCTAAAGCCAAGCTGACGCAGTACCGAGAAGACGTTCTGCTCTTTCAGCGTTCGCTGTGGGTTATCGCTTGCCCCGCCCTCACGCACGAACATACAGCGCAGCGAGAGCTTGGTGGCGGTATCACAGGAATATCCGCGGAAGGCGACGAGGTTTTTCTCCTGCGCCAGCTTCGGCGTAGTATCCCGCTCATAGCCCAGCATGCCCATATGATCCCAGCGCGTGGTTTCACCAATAATGAACACCACGTAGGTATCGTCGATATCCGTCGGTGCCTGATAGGTGAATTTCTTCGCCGGGTTCATCAGCGATTTATTATCGGAGGACTCATCCACTTGCGCCCAGGCATATAACCCCAGCGCGGAGATCCAGTTGGACGGCAGATAGGAGTTCGCCACCACGCCGCCGTAGCTCGGCATATCCACGCCAGAGGTACGCTCTACGTTTTTCTGTTGCAGGTCGAGCAGGCGGATTGGCCCCCAGACCATTAATCCTGCCAGCACCACTACCGCGGCGCTGCGGATGCGCTGCCCTGGCGTACGCAGCTGGCGCAATAAGGTATAGCGGCAGCGGTTGTTCCAGATAAGCAGCAGCGGCAGAATGCTGACGCAAACCAGCCAGAGAATAAAGTGCAAACCGACCACCTCTTTCGAGAGGTCGATATCCGTGGTCATCACCGAGGCAATAATGCCGTAGCCAATCACCACGTTCATAAAGGTCATGTAATAGCTGGCACCGGCCGAGCACAACACCACCAGCGTGGCGAGTACGCGCCAGATCCGCCGTCCAAACAGCGACAGCAAACGCAGCAGAAAGAAGGTAACCAGCACAGTGGCAACCAGTTCGACGACCGCGGCGATTCCTTTCCAGGCGGTAAAGTCTTGCGCATAACCATCAAACCGACGGAAAAAAACCGCGCCATTCATAAACAGACCGATGTACAACGCGAGCAAAAAACTGAGCTTTTGTTGCGTCATCGCTTTGATATATTTCATTAATGCAACCTGGAGAAGGGTAAAATAGAACCGTTTCACTTTTGGTCAAAAAGCAAACAGGATAATTCATTGCTCAGGGGACCGTTCTCGTAAACGTCTTTAAGCGCGGTAAGTAGACCACAGGGAAAAGAAAAAGTGGCAGCTTAGAATGTGATCCCTGCAAATATTTACAAAAAAACAAGTCCGATGACATACCTGCGGCCTGCTCTTTAACTATTGCAGAAACAAAAAAGGCCGGAATATCCGGCCCTTAGGGTGAGTTTTAATCAGGCATGCGCTTCGTTAAATATTTCGCGCTGCGGCTGGCGAATAGTGGTGGAAAGCGCCAGGGAGAGGATCAGCAGGGCAAATATAACGCAGAAGGTGACATAAAAGCCGCCGAACAGCGAAGCAATAAGCGAACCGCAAATACTGCCGATACCAAAACCTAAATAAATCACGCCGTAGTTTTTCGCCAGGTTATTCAGGCCGAAGAATTCACTGACCAGCGACGGGAATACGGTAATGGTGCCGCCGAAGTTAAATGCGACGCAGGCGATAGCGGCGAAGAAGGTCATTTCGTTGAGCGGCGCGAATAACAGCGCTGCCATCCCCACCAGCGATACCACCTGGCCGATCGTGATCACGCGGATACGGGCGATTTTATCGGAGAGGATCCCCAGCACCAGGCGGCCAGAGAGGTTAGCGATGGAGATAATGGTGACCGCGTTGGCCGCGGTTGCGGCATCCAGCTTCACCATCCCCTGGGCGATATCTTTCGCCACACCAATCACATACAGACCACTCATGCAGGCGGTCAGGAACATCACCGCCAGCATCCAGTACTGCGGTTTACGCATGGACTGGGCCAGAGTGAAGTCGTTCTCCACCACGCCGTTAACGGATTTCACTTCCTGCTGCGGGGCATCTTTCATCAGCGTCGCCCCGAACAGGATCATCACCAGCACGATAGCGCCCCAGATCATGAAGGTCTTTTCCAGGCCGACGGTAGCCAGCAGATGGCTGTCGATGAATTTGAAGCCCAGGCTGCCGAGACCATAAGAACCAATGGCGAAGGCGGAGATCAACCCTTTACGCTCCGGGAACCACTTCACGCAGTTGGACAGCGTTAACAGGTAGCCTGCGCCATCTGCCAGCCCCACCAGCACCCCGGCGCTCAGCCACAGCATCATCAGGTTGCTGGAGTGGGCGGTCAGGAAGAAGCCGACCCCCAGCAAAATCCCGGAGGCCATGGTGACGCGTTTCACGCCGAAGCGTTCCTGTAATTTACCGGCGATAGAGGATGAAAGCGCCAGACCCAGGCTCAGCAGGCCAAAGGAGAAGGCCACCTGGCTGACCGGAGCATCGAGTTTATCGGAGAGGGCGCTATTAAACAGGCTCCAGGTATAGACTGAACCCAGAGCAAACTGGGTCACGATGGTGCCGATAAGGGTTAGCCAGCGAGTGCGGTTATACGTTGAGGTATTCATGGCAGTTGTCCTGCAGCAGAAAAAAGGGAAGTTCACTGCTGACAACGATAACCAAAACCCTACATGAGCAGGGGTAAAACGGCATGAAATGCAGACGGGACGGAATGAAATGCCAGAAATCAGGAATGAATGACCTGGACTATCGTCTGAACCCGCCCCGGATAAGCGAACTCCCGGTGCCGACCAGGTCATTCATGCACTGAATTCAGAACCTGGCGCTGACGCCGAGGGTATAGAGATAATCTTCTCCGGTGGTCATGTTTTCGGCCTGCGACATTGAGGCATAGGCCGCCATGTACGGGTTGAGCAGCATATCCGCCCCGACGGTGACATCCATCCAGTTGCCGTACTGCGTCGAGGGAGCCAGGCGCCCCAGGCCGGACTGCATCTTCCACTGATTATCACCGAACTGCTGGTTATAGCTGATTTGCGCCCAGGGTCGCACATCCCCCAGTCGCGTATCGACGCGCCAGCCCAGGGTGCTGACGCTGGCATGCCATAGCGGGTCGATCAGCGATTGGGTATTCACGCTGTCGCCAAACTCGTTAACCATATTGGGCGTGGAGCCGTCGTAATGCCAGGCGGCAACCGGTCCGGTGGTGAAACGGCGGGCAACGGGAATACTCCACCCCACGCTCATTGAACTGGTCGCATCCGTCGGGGACGAATCG
Source organism: Leclercia tamurae (assembly GCF_025566055.1). Classification (GTDB taxonomy): domain Bacteria; phylum Pseudomonadota; class Gammaproteobacteria; order Enterobacterales; family Enterobacteriaceae; genus Enterobacter; species Enterobacter tamurae. The sequence goes on along the minus strand of NZ_JAMHKS010000071.1, from coordinate 228,040 downwards.
GGCAAGTTCAGCGCCAGACCAGGCGTATTCTGCGAAGAGAGGATCCGCTCTTTGAGAATGTCCTCATAACGCGGTTGGTGATCGTCGTCCCATGTATAACGCTCAGTGGTATTACTTTTTGTATCCGAAACGATATATTCCTGTTGCCAGGCATTTGCTGTGTTGCCTGTCAGCAGACAGGCTAAGAAACTCACCAGGCCCGGGGCATGGCGGCCACTTATTTTTTTTATAATCATCAAAGCGACTCCAGAGAAGAGCCGAATTCGGCGATATTTGTGATTGTTTATAGTAAGGCTACGCGGCGACATGAAGAATGTTGCGTATCAGCCTGTATTAACTATTGTCTCTTTAGGTGACACGTCAAGCCGGGTCGATTGAAATTTTTGCGATTTCATGAGCAATAAGGGAGAGAACCGATGCAACGTTGTGGCTGGGTTAGCCAGGATCCGCTCTACATCGCCTATCACGATAAAGAGTGGGGCGTGCCGGAAACTGACGGAAAGAATTTGTTTGAGATGATCTGCCTTGAGGGCCAGCAGGCCGGATTATCCTGGATCACCGTGCTTAAAAAGCGGGAGAACTATCGCCAGGCCTTTCATCAGTTCGACCCGGTTCTGGTCGCCGGGATGACCCCTGAGGATGTCGACAGGTTAGTGCTGGATGCGGGCATTATTCGCCATCGCGGCAAAATCGAAGCCATTATCGGCAACGCCCGGGCTTATCTGGCGATGGAAGAGTACGGCGAGCGCTTTACCGATTTCGTCTGGTCTTTTGTCGATAACACCCCGCAGGTGACCCGGGCGGCGACGCTGGCAGAGATCCCCACCTCCACGCCCGCCTCAGACGCGCTGTCGAAGGCGCTGAAAAAGCGCGGCTTTAAGTTCGTCGGCACCACCATTTGTTACTCCTTTATGCAGGCCTGCGGGCTGGTCAACGATCACGTCACCGTCTGCCACTGTCATCCCGGAGGTCAACATGATCCGCAAATGGCTCAATGAGGATATCGAACCTCTGCTGGCTCTCTGGCTTGAAAGCACCACTGTCGCCCATCCGTTTATCGACGCGCAGTACTGGCAGGAGAGCGAGGCGGTGGTACGGGAGGTCTACCTGCCGTCGGCAGAGACCTGGGTGTGGGAAGAGGATGGCCAGCTTCGGGGCTTCATCAGCGTGATGCAGTCAGTCTATGTCGGTGCGCTGTTTGTCGACCCGGCGTATGCCGGACAGGGGATCGGGCATGCGCTGATCCACCATGTGCAGCAGCGCTACCCGTCATTAAGTCTGGAGGTTTACCAGAAGAACAGCCGGGCGGTGAATTTCTACCATACTCAGGGCTTTCGGATTGAAGACAGCGCCTGGCAGGAAGATACCCAACACCCGACCTGGCTTATGAGCTGGCAGGCGGATCAAACGCCGTTAGCGTAAGCGTCGGCCCCTGATATTTTTCCAGCCATGCCAGCGCGGTATTCCCCGCACAGCCGTTCCCCAGCTTCGAGCTGGGGAGATCTTTGGTCAGCACGTTGACCGCCCCGTTCTTACAAATTCCGCCATTATCACCATCCAGATCCGGCCATGCTCCCTGATGAATGCAGATCACCCCAGGCTTGATGCCGTCGCTGACCACCGCCCCGGCCAGCACCTGGCCGCGATGGTTCCAGACCCGCACCACGTCGCCATCGGCAATGCCGCGCGCCTTCGCGTCATCCGGGTGCAGCGTCACCGGCTCGCGCCCGGCCACCGCGTACTGCTCACGCAGGGAGGAGTAGTTCAGCTGGCTGTGCAGACGGTGCGCCGGATGGGCAGAGAGGATCTGCAGCTGCTCCGGCTCGGCATTGCCATGCCACTCGTCCGGCTCCAGCCACATCGGGTGCGGCGGACAGTCGGCATAGTTGTAGCTGGCGATACGCTCAGAGTGGATCACAATTTTACCGCTCTCGGTTTTCAGCGGATGGCTCTCGGGATCGCGACGGAAATCGGCGAAGCGCACGAACGTCGCGTTCTCCTCGGACTCCGGCATTTCAACGATGGCATTGGCCTCCCAGAACTCGGCAAAGGGCGCTAACGTCACCCCCTGTGCTGCGCCGCGCTGCCCGGCGATCTGGTAGAAGGTCTCCAGCCACTCGAGATCGGTTTTACCCTCGGTAAATCGCTCGCGCCCGCCCTGCTCCCAGCGTTCGCTCAGCTCGGCAAATACCTCCAGGTCATCCCGCGCTTCATCCCGTGGTGCCACGACCCGTTTCATCGGCACCATATGCTGGTTGCTGTAATCCCCGGTCATGGTCATGTCATTACGTTCAAACGAGGTGGTCGCCGGCAGCACGATATCGGCATGCTTCGCCGCCGCGGTCCAGAAGCACTCGGAGATGACCACCAGCTCCGGCTTTTGCCAGGCGCGGATCAGTCGGTTAGTGTCCTGATGATGGGTAAAGTTGGCGCCACCCGCCCACCAGACGAAGCGAATATCCGGGAAGTGGCGATCCAGCCCGTTGTGCTGATAGAAGCCGCCCGGTTTTTCCAGCGCCTCGACAATCCGGGCGACCGGGAATTTATCCACCGCGTCCGTACCGCCTTTGACCGACCCCTGCATGGAAGCCAGTACCGCCGCGCGCCGCGTTGGGTTCCCGCCGTTGGCAAAGTGGTATGAAAGACCAAAGCCGCCGCCCGGGGTGCCAATCTGGCCGAGCATCGCTGCGAGGGTGACCAGCATCCAGTGTTTCTGCTCGCCAAACTGCTGGCGCTGCATGCCCCAGCCGGACATCAGCATGGTGGTATTATTGTGGAATAACGCCGCCAGTTCGCGGATTTTGTCTGCCGGAACGCCGCAGATGTCGGCAGCCCACTCGGCGGTTTTGGCGATACCGTCGGTCGCGCCGAGCAGGTAATCGGCAAATTTTTGATAGCCGCTGGTACAGCGGGCGAGAAACGCCTCGTCCTGCCAGCCGTTCTCCACCAGCGTATGAGCGATCCCCAGCATCATCGCCACATCGGTGCCCATATGCGGGGCGATCCACTCGGCGCTTTCGCCAAAGAAATCCATGGTTTCGGAGCGCATCGGATCGATACAGATCAGGCGCTTGCCGCTTTTACGCAGCGCGTCGAAATACGGGATCCCCTGCTCATCGCTGGCGTTCCAGGCAATTTTCAGGGTATTGAGCGGGTTGGCGCTCCACAGCACCACCACGTCGCTGTGCTCCAGCACCAGCGGCCAGCTGGTCTGCTGCTGGTACACCTCGTTGCCACCCACCACATAGGGCATGATGGCCTGCGCCGCACCGGTGGAGTAATCCCCCAGATGACCGGTGTAGCCACCCGCCAGGCTCATATAGCGCTGAAGCAGGGTCGCGGCCTTGTGCAACACGCCGTTCGAGCGCCAGCCGTACGACCCGGCAAAAATGGACGACGGGCCATAGTTCTCACGAATGCGTTTATGCTGCGCGTCGATAAGATCCAGCGCCTGATCCCAGCTGACGCGCACAAACTCATCCTGCCCGCGCACCCCCTGTGGGTTATCCGGCGACGCCAGAAAGCCTTTACGGACCATCGGCCAGCGCACGCGGGTTTTGCTGTGCACCTGGTCGCGCACTGCGGTTTGCAGAGAGTTAGGGTGCTGCGTCGGCAACGCGCCACGGGACGAGATCACCCTGTCGCCGTCGGTTTCGACCAGCATGGGCCCCCAGTGGGCTGCCGTCAGAATGGTTTTTGTAGAAGTGGTCACAGCGTGTGCTCCTGGATTGCCGGTTGCAGGTTTTCTCAGCCTTCATTGAGGCTGTTTATGATTCGTCACAAATTTAAGAGTTATCCCCGGAATTTTCTCCGTAACTGCACGTCATAATCAACCGCCACGCCCGTCGTGGCAAAGAATAAAAAAGCTTAAGGAAAGAAGATGAAAAAAAGCGCACTTATGATTGCCGCCGTAGTCAGCGGCGCACTGGTTGTTTCAGGCTGCACCACCAACCCTTACACCGGCGAACGCGAAGCGGGTAAATCAGGTATTGGCGCGGGCATCGGCTCCCTGGTCGGCGCGGGTGTTGGCGTCCTCTCCTCCTCGAAAAAAGATCGCGGCAAAGGCGCTCTGATTGGAGCCGCAGCAGGTGCCGCGCTGGGCGGCGGTGCCGGTTATTACATGGACGTGCAGGAAGCGAAGCTGCGCGACAAGATGAAGGGTACCGGCGTGAGCGTCACCCGCAGCGGCGATAACATCATTCTGAACATGCCGAACAACGTGACCTTCGACAGCAGCAGCGCGACGCTGAAACCTGAAGGTGCCAACACCCTGACCGGCGTGGCGATGGTGCTGAAAGAGTACGAAAAAACCGCGGTGAACGTGCTGGGCTATACCGACAGCACCGGTAGCCAGGATCTGAACATGCGTCTCTCCCAGCAGCGTGCCGACGCGGTAGCCAGCGCCCTGATCACCCAGAACGTCGCGGCAAACCGCATTCGCACCAGCGGCATGGGCCCGGCCAATCCGATCGCCAGCAACAGCACGGCGGAAGGCAAAGCGCAGAACCGCCGCGTGGAGATCACGCTTAGCCCGATCCAGTAAGGAGCTTGCCATCGCTGATTTTCACGCTAAGGTGTTCTCACTTAAGGCAAGGAAATCAGCGATGAGCAAATCAACACGGCCCACCATCAGCGACGTGGCGAAAGCCGCAAAAACCGGTAAAACCAGCATCTCCCGTTATCTCAACGGCGAAAAACACCTGCTGTCCGACGCGCTGCTGGCCCGCATTGAACAGGCTATCGCCGACCTCGACTATCGCCCGAGCCTGATGGCCCGTGGTCTCAAGCGTGGCAAAACCCGTCTCATTGGCCTGATCATCGCCGATATCACCAACCCCTACTCCGTTAACGTTCTCAGCGGCATCGAAGCCGCGTGCCGAGAAAAAGGGTTTACCCCGCTGGTGTGCAACACCAACAACGAAGTCGACCAGGAGCTGCACTACCTGGATCTGCTGCGCAGCTATCAGGTGGAAGGCATCGTGGTTAACGCCGTGGGCATGCGCGAGGAGGGGCTGAACCGCCTGCAGCAGTCGGCCCTGCCGATGGTGCTGATTGACCGCAAAATCCCCGATTTCGCCTGCGATGTGGTGGGACTGGATAATACTCAAGCTGCGACCACCGCTACCGAACATCTGATTGAACAAGGCTTTGAAGCGATCCTGTTCCTGAGTGAACCGCTGGGGATGGTCAATACCCGCCGCGAACGCCTGAGCGCCTTTCGCTCCACTCTCGCCCGCTATGCTGGCGTGGTCGCTGAAAACGTCGAAATCCCGCTTCACGAGTCTGAGCAGCTGGACAACGCCCTGCGCCAGTTTCACACCCGCCATCGCGGGATGCGCAAGGCGGTGATCTCCGCAAACGGCGCGCTGACACTGCAGATTGCCCGAGCGCTGAAGCGCATTGGCCTGCACTGGGGCAGCGACATCGGCCTGCTGGGTTTTGACGAACTGGAGTGGGCGGAGCTGGCAGGCGTCGGCATTACCACCCTCAAACAACCCACATGGCAGATTGGTTTCGCTGCCGTCGAGCAGGTGGTCCGCCGGATTAACGGCGCGGATGAGGCCGTTCGCGAGCAGGTCTTCTCCGGCGAGCTGATCGTCCGCGGTTCCACGTCACGTTAACCCCCTTCGTGATGGCGATCATAAATCCAGCATCCTGAACTTTTCTTTGGAACCGGTTCCATCTAGCGTAAAGAGTATCAGCTACGTGATGGAGTCCGCCAATGGGCAGAAAAATTATTGTTGTCACCGCCGCGTATGGCGCTGACAAGGTACGTGAAGCAGGTGGCCAGCGCGCCATGCTGCACGTGATCGCCGGTGCGGGTGCCGACGGGGTCGAGATCCGCCGGGAGTTATTCAGCGACGCCGAACTGGCGTCCTTACCCACACTGGCCGGGTCCATTGAACTGCTCGGCCTGCTGGCCTGCTACTCCGCCCCCGATGCCCTCTTTACCCCGGACGGCAATCTCAATCCCATGCTGCCCCGCTACCTTGCCGAAGCCGCGACGCTTAACGCCCTGTGGCTGAAAGTCTCCCTCGGCCATTTCAGCGATAAGCAGCAGCTCGATGCGCTGCGCGCCCTGCTCGATGAAACCGGCATGACGCTGGTGGTGGAAAACGACCAGACGCGCTGTGGGCAGCTGGCGCCGATGCAGCGTTTCAAGGCAGCCTGCCGGGTGATGAACCTCCCGGTCACCCTGACCTTTGATATGGGCAACTGGCTGTGGGTGGGTGAATCCCCGGAGGAGGCCGCAAAGCATCTGGCACCTGCGGTGAGCTATATCCACGTCAAAGCCGCCGTTCCCCATCAGCAACAGTATCGCGCCGTGCCGCCGGACAACGACAGCGCCCGCTGGCAGGCGCTGCTGGATCAGCTCCCTGCCGACGCTCCACGCGGAATCGAGTTTCCGCTGGAAGGGCCTGACCTGACGGCGGTCACCCGTCACTACGTTAATTTGCTGCGCGAGGAGTAACGACATGCCACACGCTCTGGATGTCATCACCATTGGCGAAGCCATGGCCATGTTTGTCGCCACGAAGACCGGCGAACTCAGTGCCGTCGACCACTTTATCAAGCGCGTTGCTGGGGCAGAACTGAATGTCGCCACTGGCCTGGCACGCCTGGGCCTGAAGGTGGGCTGGGTAAGCCGCGTCGGCAATGATAGCTTCGGTCAGTTTGTGCTCGACACCCTGAAAAATGAGGGGATCGAGACCGCAGGCGTGACCCTGGATGGCCGTTATCCGACAGGCTTTCAGCTCAAATCGAAAGTCACTGATGGAACCGATCCCATTGTGGAATACTTCCGTAAAGGCTCGGCAGCAAGTCACCTGTCGGTAGAGGATTTCAATCCAATCTGGTTTACCGCAGCACGGCATCTGCACCTGAGCGGCGTGGCGGCGGCGTTGTCCGCCAGCTCATACGCCCTGCTCGATCATGCCGCAGGCGCAATGAAAGCCGCAGGTAAGACAATCTCCTTCGATCCGAACCTGCGCCCGGTGCTGTGGAAAAGCGAAGCGGAGATGGTGGAGAAGCTCAACCACCTCGCCTTCCAGGCCGACTGGGTATTACCCGGTGTGAAAGAGGGCCAGATCCTGACCGGAGAAAAAACGCCGGAAGGGATCGCTGATTTTTACCTGAACCGCGGCGTGAAGGCGGTGATCCTGAAGACCGGGGCCGACGGCGCCTGGTTTAAAACCGCCGACGGTGAGCAAGGTGCCGTTGCGGCGGTCAGGGTTGAAAACGTCGTCGATACCGTTGGGGCGGGAGACGGTTTTGCCGTCGGCGTGGTCAGCGCCTTGCTCGAGGGGAAAACCCTGCAGCAGGCCATCACCCGCGGCAATATCATCGGCTCGCTGGCGATCCAGGTTCAGGGCGACAGCGAAGGATTACCGACCCGGCAACAGTTAGGGGAATAACTCCCCGCTACATAATTAAGCCACCCTGTACCCTACAGACAGCGGCGGTTACCCCCTCAACCACAGAGGCAAGCCTATGAACAGTGCAACAAACGCAGTAAAACGCTGGTGGTACATCATGCCTGTCGTGTTCATCACGTACAGCCTGGCGTATCTCGATCGCGCGAACTTCAGCTTCGCGTCCGCCGCTGGCATCACCGAAGATCTGGGGATCACCAAAGGCGTCTCCTCGCTGCTGGGTGCCCTGTTCTTCCTCGGTTATTTCTTTTTCCAGATCCCCGGCGCGATCTACGCTGAACGCCGCAGCGTACGTAAACTGATCTTCATCTGCCTGATCCTGTGGGGCGCCTGTGCCTCCCTGACCGGGATGGTGAATAACATCCCGGCGCTGGCGGCCATTCGCTTTATCCTCGGCGTGGTGGAAGCGGCGGTAATGCCCGCGATGCTGATCTACATCAGCAACTGGTTTACCAAATCTGAACGCTCGCGCGCCAATACCTTCCTTATTCTCGGTAACCCGGTCACGGTGCTGTGGATGTCGGTGGTCTCCGGGTACCTGATCCAGTCCTTCGGCTGGCGCGAGATGTTCATTATTGAGGGCGTTCCGGCGGTGATCTGGGCCTTCTGCTGGTGGGTGCTGGTGAAAGACAAACCGGCGCAGGCCAAATGGCTGTCGGAAGATGAAAAAGCGGCCCTGCAGGCGCAGCTGGATAAAGAGCAGCAGGGGCTGAAAGCGGTGCGTAACTACGGCGAAGCCTTCCGGTCACGCAACGTGGTGCTGCTGTGCATGCAGTACTTCACCTGGAGCATCGGGGTTTACGGTTTTGTCCTGTGGCTGCCGTCCATCATCCGTAGCGCGGGGGATAACCTCGGCATGGTCGAGGTGGGCTGGCTGTCATCCGTGCCGTATCTGGCGGCCACCATCGCGATGATCGTGGTCTCCTGGGCGTCGGATAAACTGCAAAACCGTAAGCTGTTCGTCTGGCCGCTGCTGTTAATTGCTGCCTGCGCCTTTATCGGCTCGTGGGCGGTTGGCGCCAACCACTTCTGGGTTTCCTATACCCTGCTGGTGATCGCCGGTGCGGCAATGTATGCCCCGTATGGTCCGTTCTTTGCCATCATCCCGGAAATGCTGCCGCGTAACGTGGCGGGTGGCGCGATGGCGCTGATCAACAGCATGGGTGCGTTGGGCTCATTCTTTGGTTCGTGGTTCGTGGGATATCTGAATGGCGCAACCGGCAGCCCGTCAGCTTCGTACATCTTTATGGGGGTGGCGCTTTTTGCCTCGGTGTGGCTTACTTTAATTGTTAAGCCTGCTAATAATCAGAACCTTCCCGTCGGCGCACGCCACGCCTGAACCCTTTTAACATCAACGGAGATTAGCATGAAGCCGTCCGTCATTTTGTATAAAGCCCTGCCTGATGCGTTACAGCAGCGCCTTGAAGATCATTTCACCGTTACCCGGGTCAACAACCTGAGCCCGGAGACGGTGCAGCAACACGCTGACGCCTTCGCCGGTGCCGTCGGGCTGCTCGGCTCCAGCGAAAAAGTGGACGCCGCGCTGCTGGAGAAAATGCCTGCGCTTCGTGCAACCTCGACCATTTCAGTGGGCTATGACAATTTCGACGTTGATGCGCTGAATGCCCGTAACGTCCTGCTGATGCACACCCCAACCGTACTGACCGAAACCGTGGCCGATACGGTGATGGCGCTGGTACTCAGCAGCGCGCGCCGGGTGGTGGAAGTGGCCGAGCGCGTCAAAGCCGGTGAATGGACCAAAAGCATTGGCCCGGACTGGTTCGGCACCGACGTGCACGGCAAAACGCTGGGTATCGTTGGGATGGGCCGCATCGGCCTGGCGCTGGCGCAGCGCGCCCACTTTGGCTTCAACATGCCGATCCTGTATAACGCGCGCCGCCAGCATAAGGAAGCTGAGGAGCGTTTCAACGCCCGCTACTGCGATCTCGATACCCTGTTGCAGGAGGCAGACTTCGTCTGCCTGATCCTGCCCCTGACCGATGAGACGCATCATCTGATGGGCAAAGCGCAGTTTGAGAAGATGAAGAAGTCCGCCATCTTTATTAATGCAGGTCGTGGACCGGTGGTGGATGAGCAGGCACTGATTGCGGCGCTGAAAAACGGTGAGATCCACGCGGCGGGGCTGGACGTGTTTGAGCAGGAGCCGCTGCCTGCCAGCTCAGAACTGCTGAAGCTGCCTAACGTGGTGGCGCTGCCGCACATTGGCTCTGCGACGCACGAGACGCGCTATAACATGGCGGCCTGTGCGGTGGACAACCTGATCGACGCCCTGCAGGGCAAGGTCGATAAAAACTGCGTGAATCCGCAGGCTAAGGCCTGAACGAAAAAAAACCCGCCAGAGGCGGGTTTTTAAATTCTTTTAGCTGAGTTGGAAGCTTACAGGCTTACAACGTTACCAGCTGCTGGGCCTTTAGCGCCGCTTTCGATGGTGAAGGAAACTTTCTGACCTTCGTCCAGAGATTTGTAGCCATCGTTCTGGATAGCAGAGAAGTGTACGAACACGTCTTTTGAGCCATCGTCAGGAGTGATGAAGCCGAAACCTTTATCAGCGTTGAACCATTTTACCAGACCAGTCATTTTACCAGACATAGAAATTACCTTTTAAAAATTTGTTTTGCCTTCCGGCGCGATGATGGAATGTGTTACAGATTTTTAAGCGATGAAGGAAGGGTCACTACGAAGGGTATCTAAGGATAACGCATCTGGACTGCTTAACTAAACTGCTTTAGGTCTGTGTAACAAACCGACGAGGACTATTAAACATAGTTACGACATCAAAGACAAGCTTTATTTTCTACCTTAATAAAAAACCCGCTTTCCAGCGGGGTTTTTATACGGCCAACGTACGCGTCTGACGCTACTCCGTTGCGGCCATCGCCGCGCCCCAGGCCTGACTAAACGCCTGATGCTGCGCTGCCAGCGGCCCAATCAGCGTATTATACTGGCTGGCCTGCTGTGAGGTCGGGAACTGAATACCGTTGGAGACAAAGCTCACCTGGGTCCCCTGCTGCGAAATATAATCCGCCACCTGTACCAGCTGCTGAGTAAAGATCTGCGCGGCCGGAATGAGCGGCTGCAGCGCATCGGCAGGTTTGGTCACCACTTTTTCATACGCTTTGTCGAACACAGGTTTCAGGTCATCGCCCTGTTTCAGCGCAGAGCGTGCGCCATCAGCCTGCATTTTAGCATTCTGCAGCTGCTGGCCCAGCACACCCAGCGCACCGTTTGCCTGGCTTAGCGGCTCACGCTGGGTCACATAGTCCTGTGGGACGCGAATCGCATTCACGCTGTCCACTACCGGACGTAGACCGGCGTCCATCGCCTGATTCACCTGCTGTGAATAACCATACAAAATGGCATAGTCGGAAACGAAGGGACCAAACTGTTTTTTCTGATCCGCAGTCAGCGTTGGCAAACGCTCGCCACTGCGCATCGCAGTATTTTGCAGGAAATCGATAAACGCTTTGCGCTGATCGCCTTCCTTATCGAAACACCCACTCAGGCTCACTACCATTAACAACGCCGCAAGCGGCGCAAACCAGCGAGAGCAGAGCTTTCCTGTCGCCATTGTTATTACTCCTTTCACCCAAAAAAGCGCACACCGGCACACGCGTGCCCAACGCTGCCAAGAATAGTCCAGGTCAGGCCTGCAAGATACTCTTTTCATGTAAAACGGCTATTGCCATATAAATTCTTACGATTTACAAAAATATACCTGATGCTAAGGCGCTACTGATTAATCAAGTCATTAGCATAGTTACTCACCCCGAAAACAAGCGAGCGAAACGTATCTCCAACAATTAATCACGCACGTTACGATCTCCTGTCAGTTTTACCGACTATTCTTAAATTGCTCTCTATGTTCACGATCCCGCAGTGTGATTTAAGAGGAGTTTTCAATGGAATTAAAAGATCCTATGTTCGATCTGCTAAGCAGTCTGGAACAGATTGTTTTTAAAGATGTACCGCAGACGGTGACCCGTTCGCAAAAGTCTAACCCCTTTACGGAATTTGAGCGCTTACGCAAAGGGACAGGGATGAAAAACGATGATTTCGCGCGAGCTATGGGTGTCAGCGTGGCAATGGTTCAGGAGTGGGAATCGAAAAGAGTGAAGCCCTCCATGACCGAGCTGAAGCTGATGAGCCTGATTCAGGCTAACCCGGCCCTCCGTAAGCAGTTGACTGAATAACATTGTTTTAGCCCCCGCATTTGCGGGGGTTTGTGTTTTTGTTACCGCCGTTCACCGCGCCACTCCCCGTCCCGCCATACCAGGTCATGCGTCAGGTTAAGCCCCTCCAGAAAATGCTCGTCATGCGACACCACCAGCAGTGCGCCGGGAAAACCGGCCAGCGCCGCTTTTAACCGCTCGCCGCCGCTCAGCTCTGCCAGCGGGAGCGTAACCTTATCGGCACCCAGTTGCAGCTGCGCCAGGCGACTGCGCAGCACCCCCTCCTCCAGCGGCGTGTTATGCAGATTGAGATGGCTGATAACGGACTGCGTCAGATCCAGCCGCGACAGATGCTGGTCGAGATACGCCACGTTGACCGACACGCGACAGGCACCGTCGACGGGCGCGCACTCACCGAGGATCGTTTTCAGCAGGGTGGATTTCCCGCTGCCGTTCGGCCCGCGCAAGGCCACCCGCATCGGCCCGTCCATACGCCAGTTGAGCGGCGACATCGTGACATAGGGCAGCACCAGCTCGTCCAGGACCAGCACCTGTTTACCCTCCGCAAGCTGGCTGCCCGGAAGAGTAAACATCACCGGACACTCCTCTTCGCCCCGTTCCCGCGCCTGATTGACCGCCGTATTCAACGCATCCTGTTGCTCATGGTGCTGTTTGCGCCACGAGCCCGGACGCTCCTTTGCCGCGCCTTTGTATTTAACCCGCTCAAACGAGGCGATGTTGAGCGAATCCACCGTGCGCAAGGTTTTAGCCGAGCGGCGCAGGCTGTCGTCATGCTCTTTCTGCATACGGACGCGGGTGCGTTTGCGCTCGGTTGCCGCGTGCTCCAGCGCTGCGCGGGCAGCCTGCTGCTCGGCATCCCGCTGACGCTGATAGTCGGCGTAATTTCCACCGTAACTGTGTAAACCGGAAGGGCTGAGTTCGAGAATGCGCGGCACCTGCGCCAGCAACTCACGATCGTGGGACGCCACCAGCACACCGCCGGAATACCGCGCCAGCCGGGCGTAAAACCACGCCCTTCCCTGTTGGTCGAGGTGGTTGGTGGGTTCATCCAGTAGCAGAAAGTCCGCATTGGTCGTAAACGCGCCGCACAGCAGGGCACGAACCCGCTCGCCGCCGCTCAGCTCAGCTGCCAGCCTGTCTGGCGCAAACTCCGGAAGATGAGCTTCCCTGAACGCCTCACTCAGCCGCTCGCCGATATCCCAGAAACCGTCGAGGCGCTCCAGATCGTCAGGCTGGTACTCGCCGGTGTCGATCCGCTTGCGGGCAGCAAAGATGGCTTCATAGCCAAGCAGTTGGGCCAGCGTAGTTTGCGGAGAAATATCGTGCTGTTGCGCAACGTAAGCGTGCGTGCCGAAACGTTCGATATGGCCGCTGGCGGGCTCGTCCAGCCCGGCCAGCAGGCGCAGGAGCCGGGTCTTGCCGCTGCCGTTGCGGCCAACGAGGGCGCACAGTGACGGCTCGAGAGAGAAATTCAGCGGACCAAAAAGGGTATCGCCCGTCGCAAACTGACAGGTCACCTGATGCAAAATAAAAGAAGGGGATTGCGCAAAATGAGCCATAAGCACTCCTGAATGAAATCAAAACATCCCCTGCCGACGCGGTGGCGTTTAGCAAGGATCGAAATTCATCAGTCGTGGTTGTTCATTTTTGGGGCGCGCTCCTGGGGGAGAAAGTTAACGGGGGTAAGGATAAGGGTAATTTGTTGACCGTTTCAAGGTTAAATTTTCAACGGCACGGCATAAAAAAACCCGCCGAGCGGGTTTTTAGCACCTGTAGGCCCGTGCAAGCGTAGCGCCGCCGGGCAAAAGTACAATTACTGCAACAGCGAAATGTCCGCCACGCGCAGGAACAGCTCGCGCAGTTTTTCGAGCATAGAGAGACGGTTGATACGCAGATCTTTATCTTCTACGTTTACCATCACTTTCTCGAAGAAGGCATCGATCACGTCGCGCAGTTCGGCCAGTTCCACCAGCGCTTCCTGATAGCGACCTTCCGCGAAGACCGGCTCCAGCCTGTCGCGCAGCACCACAACCTGCATCGCCAGGGCGATCTCTTCCGGCTCTTTCAGCGTCGCGGCGTTCACACGCTCGTTCAGCTTCTCATCGGACTTCGCCAGGATGTTGGAGACACGCTTGTTGGCCGCAGCCAGCGCAGATGCCGCTTCCAGGGTACGGAAGTGGGACACAGCCTTCATACGGGCATCGAAATCTGCCGGACGGGTTGGACGACGCGCCAGCACCGCCTGAATGGTGTCGACGGTGTAGCCTTCGTCCTGATACCAGGCGCGGAAACGGCCCAGCATAAAGTCGATAACCTCATCCACCACGTTGGTGTTGGTCAGCTTGTCACCGTACAGACGCACCGCTTCTTCAGTCAGGGTCTGCAGATCCAGGTTCAGGTTCTTCTCAACGATGATGCGCAGCACGCCCAGCGCAGCACGACGCAGCGCAAACGGATCTTTGTCACCTTTCGGATGCTGACCGATACCGAAGATACCCGCCAGGGTGTCCATCTTATCGGCAATCGCCACGGCACAGGCTACCGGGTTAGACGGCAGCTCGTCACCGGCAAAGCGCGGCTGATACTGCTCGTTCAGGGCCACGGCCACATCTTCCGCTTCGCCATCGTGGCGGGCGTAGTGCATACCCATCACGCCCTGGGTGTCGGTAAATTCGAACACCATGTTGGTCATCAGGTCGCACTTGGAGAGCAGGCCTGCGCGAGTCGCGTGATTTACATCAGCACCGATTTCACGAGCGATCCAGCCGGACAGCTCCGCGATACGGTCGGTCTTATCGCGCAGCGTACCCAGCTGTTGCTGGAACAGCACGGTTTGCAGGCGCGGAAGGTGATCTTCCAGACGCTTTTTACGGTCGGTATTGAAGAAGAACTCGGCATCCGCCAGACGCGGACGCACCACCTTCTCGTTACCGGAGATGATCTGGATCGGATCTTTCGATTCGATGTTGGCCACAAAGATGAAGTTCGGCAGCAGCTTGCCGTCGTTGGCATAGACCGGGAAGTACTTCTGGTCGCCCTTCATGGTGTGAACCAGCGCTTCTGCCGGCACCGCGAGGAATTTCTCTTCGAACTTCGCGGTCAGGACCACTGGCCACTCCACCAGCGAGGTCACTTCTTCCAGCAGGCTGTCGCTCAGATCGGCGTTACCACCAATCTTACGTGCCGCTTCTTCCGCGTCCGCTTTGATCCGGGCTTTACGCAGCTCGTAGTCAGCAATGACTTTACCGCGCTCCAGCAGAATTGCAGGGTACTGATCGGCATTGTCGATGGTGAACTCAGGCTCGCCCATAAAGCGGTGGCCGCGGATCACGCGATCGGATGCCACACCCAGAATGGTGGCAGGGATGACGGTGTCGCCCAGCAGCAGGGTCACGGTGTGAACCGGACGCACAAAGTGCACGTCGCTTGCGCCCCAGCGCATCAGTTTTGGAATAGGCAGTTTGGCCAGCGAGGTGGCGATCATGTTCGGCAGCAGCGCTTCTGCGCTTTCGCCTTTCACATGGGCGCGATAGAGCAGCCATTCGCCTTTGTCGGTGGTCAGACGCTCGGCCTGGTCAACGGTGATACCGCAGCCACGCGCCCAGCCTTCTGCCGCTTTGCTCGGTTTGCCTTCAGCGTCGAACGCCTGGGCAATGGCCGGGCCGCGCTTTTCTACTTCGCGATCTTGCTGAGCCGCCGCAAGGCTCGCCACTTTCAGCGCCAGACGACGCGGGGCAGCAAACCATTCAATTTTACCGTGTGCGAGGCCAGCGTTATCCAGCTCGGCCGTCACGTTAGCAGCAAAGGACTCCGCCAGGCTGCGCAATGCTTTTGGTGGCAGCTCTTCGGTGCCGATTTCCACCAGGAAAGTTTTCTCAGACATGGCCGCCTCTTATTTGTTTCGGTTGCACATCGGGAAGCCAAGGGCTTCACGGGACGCATAGTAAGCTTCTGCAACGGCTTTGGTCAGGGTACGAATACGCAGAATGTAGCGCTGACGTTCAGTTACGGAGAT
The DNA here is from genome assembly GCF_025566055.1 of Leclercia tamurae. Classification (GTDB taxonomy): domain Bacteria; phylum Pseudomonadota; class Gammaproteobacteria; order Enterobacterales; family Enterobacteriaceae; genus Enterobacter; species Enterobacter tamurae. The sequence continues at coordinate 212,381 of NZ_JAMHKS010000071.1, read as the reverse complement.
CGCTTTACGGGCGTCGAGCAGGTTGAAGCTGTGGGCGGCCTTCAGAATACGCTCGTAGGCTGGCAGCGGCAGCGGAGTCTCCAGCGCCAGCAGCTGCTGGGCTTCTTTCTCATACTGCTCGAAGCAGGTGAACAGGAAGTCCACGTCCGCGTATTCGAAGTTATAGGTGGATTGCTCCACTTCGTTCTGATGGAACACGTCGCCGTAGGTGGTTTTACCCAGCGGGCCGTCGCTCCAGACCAGGTCGTAAACGCTGTCTACGCCCTGAATGTACATGGCCAGACGTTCCAGACCGTAGGTGATTTCACCGGTGATCGGTTTACATTCCAGACCGCCAACCTGCTGGAAGTAGGTGAACTGCGTCACTTCCATGCCGTTCAGCCACACTTCCCAGCCCAGGCCCCAGGCACCCAGCGTTGGGTTTTCCCAGTTATCTTCCACGAAACGGATGTCGTGGATGGTCGGATCCATACCCAGCTCTTTCAGCGACCCGAGGTACAGCTCCTGAATATTGTCCGGGGACGGCTTAATGACCACCTGGAACTGATAGTAGTGCTGTAAGCGGTTCGGGTTTTCACCGTAGCGACCATCGGTCGGACGACGGGATGGCTGCACATAGGCGGTCGCCATCGGCTCCGGCCCCAGCGCGCGCAGGCTGGTCATCGGGTGTGAAGTGCCGGCGCCGACTTCCATGTCCAAAGGTTGAACAATGGTGCAGCCCTGGCGAGCCCAGTAATCCTGTAAGGTCAGGATCAGGCCCTGGAAGGTCTTAGTATCGAACTTTTGCATAGTATTTCGTGCTGGATACGTGTGGTTTTGAATGGAAGGGATCAGTATACCCGTCGGATGGAAGATATACAGTACGAAACGGGGTTGTTTAGGGAAAATTGAGAAATAAGCAGTGCTGATAACATCCTCCAGGCGCAGCCAGCTCACTGTGCAGCGGCCTTAGCGCATCGAAAGATGTAAAAAATGGCCCTCTGCGTCAAAAGAACAGATGAAACTCTCGTTGCGGGCAGTGAAACCCTGCAATTCATAGCTACCCTGGAACTGTTCGAATGCAGTGACGTCGATTTTTTGCGCACCGGTATTGTAGCGCTCGGCCGCCCGATTCTTACACAGCTGTTCCATGTCCAGCGAACGCACCGGGCTGACTTTCTTCGTTTGCGCATTTTGCGCCGGGGACGTCTCCTGAGCCGCGCAGCCGGCCAGTAACGTGGGAAGCAGGATCCACATCGCGCGTATCATCATTTTTATTACCGCCCTTTGCTGTGGCTGTTATTTTTAAACTCTAAACTTTATAGATTATCGCCCGGCATTCTGCGAACCTCACCGGCCCGGCACAAGCAGGGCGATGTAAACTCAGAATTTTCCAGCGAGAGTCTTTAGCAATACCACAGTCAGACTCTTTTTAACGCATAAACAGAGGGATGGATGCAGGAAAAAATTAACTGGATTGATAATCTGCGGGGAATTGCCTGTTTGATGGTGGTGATGATCCATACCACGACCTGGTATATCACCAATGCCGCAAGCGTCAGCCTCGTTACCTGGGATATCGCCAACGTTCTCAACTCTGCCTCGCGCGTGAGCGTGCCGCTGTTTTTCATGATCTCCGGCTATCTCTTTTTTGGCGAGCGTAGCGCGCAGCCGCGCCACTTTTTACGCATCGGTCTGTGTCTGCTGTTTTACAGCACCGTGGCGTTTCTTTATATCGTGCTGTTCACCTCGATTAACAGCGAGCTGTCCCTGAAATACCTGCTGCAAAAGCCGGTGTTCTATCACCTGTGGTTTTTCTTCGCCATTATCGTCATTTACCTGCTCTCTCCGCTGCTGCAGGTGAAAAGCGCGAACGGCAAAATGCTGCTGGCGCTGATGATCGTGATCGGTATCGTGGCCAACCCCAACACGGTTTCGCAGAAAATTGACGGCTTTGAATGGCTGCCGATCAACCTGTATATCAACGGCGACACCTTCTATTACGTGCTGTACGGCATGCTCGGTCGTGCCCTTGGGATGATGGATACCCGCAAACGCTGGTTGAATGGTATTTGCGCTGCGCTGTTTATTGCTGCGGTCGCGATTATTTCCCGTGGGACGCTGCATGAGCTGCAGTGGCGCGGCACCTTCGCCGATACCTGGTATCTCTACTGCGGCCCGATGGTCTTTATCTGCGCGATGTCATTATTTACCCTGGTGAAAAACACGCTGAATGCACGCCCCCTGCCGCTGCTGGGGTTAATTTCGCGTAACTCGCTGGGGATATATGGTTTTCACGCGCTGGTGATCCACGCTCTGCGCACGCGTGGGGTGGAGTTAAAGAGCTGGCCGCTGCTGGATATCGTCTGGATCTTTACGGCCACGCTGGTGGTCAGTTTGCTGCTATCGATGCTGCTGCAGCGGATTGATACGCGCAGGTTTGTCAGTTAAGCGCGGCTTGCTTGCCCGGCGACGCTTCGCTTGCACGGGCCTACAAGGCTGTGCAAACGAAACGCCACCCGGCGCAGTTTCAGACGATCTCTTTCTGTTCTGCGATCGTGTCAGAAGAAGTCTGCACCGCACTGTCTCGCACATTTTTCTGCACCGCCACCGCACCAAACAAACTCAAGAAGAAGGCTAGACCGTAAAAGCCCTTCTCGCTCAGTAACAGGCTGGCATTCCATAAGCCCACCACTAACAGCGCAACGGCGATAATAAATGCTGTCAGGCACGTCATATAGTAGAGCGACGTCGTCGGGATCCCTTCATATCTGTCACGAACGGTCTTCTGATAAGAGGCAGCGGAAAACAAGCCAAGGATGATGACCGCAAAGTAATACCCTTTCTCATTAAGCTGCATATCCGCGTTCCATAAACCGAACAGATAACTGACGATCCCTCCAAGAAGAGCAAGCCAGGATACGGCGTTAAAAGCAGGGGAGCTATTTTTCACGTCTCTTTCCATTTTTACGTAAACCTCACCAATAAAATTGAACGAGGCATTATGGATGAAGAGTGGCAATCCACTTCAGGGAAGGACGTGGAGAGGTATAAATTCAGAAAAAAACCATACAAATAAATAATTATTAAGAATCATATATTTGACATGGATATTTTGTAGGCCGGGTAAGGCGAAGCCGCCACCCGGCAACGATTCACGACATCAACGGCAGAAGCTGCTGATAGATCTTGCGGAACACTTCGCGTTGCCCGGCATAGCGGGCATGATGCGCGGTATCAGGGATGTGCTGCTGTTCCAGCGCCAGCTGTGGTAGCAGTGCCGACAAAGGTTTATCCGGATTCATCGCGATCTGCGCCAGCCGCGCCGCGCCGAGCGCAGGTCCGACGTCACCACCGGTACGGTAATCCAACTGCTGACCGCTGATATCCGCCAGCATCTGACGCCAGTACGGGCTGCGTGCCCCACCGCCGATCAGCGTAATGCTGGTCGGTTTAAGCCCACACTCATGTACCACATCCATGCCATCGGCCAGGGCATAGCCCACCCCTTCCAGCACCGCGCGCGCCAGTTCAGCCGGGCCGTGCTGATGGGTTAAGCCAAAAAACACCCCTTTCGCCTGCGGATTGTTATGCGGCGTGCGCTCCCCGGAGAGATACGGCAGGAACCAGATCGTGCCTGCGTTTTCATCGGCCTGCTGTGCGGCATCGAGCAGGGCCGGAACGCTGTCTAATCCGGTCAGTTTTGCCGCCCAGTCGAGGCAGGATGCCGCGCTGAGCATCACCGACATTAGATGCCATTTGCCGGGTAACGCATGGCAGAAGCTGTGCACCGCGCTGTCAGGATTGCTGCGATAGCCGTCGCTCACGGCAAAGTAGACGCCGGAGGTGCCCAGCGACAGCATCGCCTGTCCGGCATCGGCCATCCCTACGCCGACCGCACCCGCGGCGTTATCCCCGCCTCCCGCCACGACCGGAACGGCTGGCATATTCCACTGTTGTGCGACCGACGGCAGCAGGGTGCCGGTCTGCTCACAGCCTTCAAACAGGGCGGGCATATGGTCGCGGGTAAGATGGCAGGCGTCGAGCATCGTCTCGCTCCAGTCGCGTTTAGCAACGTCGAGCCACATGGTGCCTGCCGCATCCGACATATCACTGGCGTACTCGCCGGTCATACGCAGACGCAGATAATCTTTTGGCAGCAATACCTTCGCCACCTGGCTAAAAATTTCGGGTTCATGACGCTGAACCCACAGCAGTTTTGGTGCGGTAAAGCCCGGCATCATCAGGTTGCCGGTGATCTCCCGCGATGTCGGCACGCGTTCTTCCAGCAGGGCGCACTCTTCACCGCAGCGGCCGTCGTTCCATAAAATGGCCGGGCGCAACACGCGGTTGTCCTTGTCCAGCAGCGTGGCGCCGTGCATCTGTCCGGCAATCCCGAGGGCTTTAACGTCCCGCAGCGAGTGCTGCTCGCCAAGCGCCTTCAGAGCGCGATCCGTTGCCAGCCACCATGCTTCGGGATCCTGTTCAGACCAGAGCGGGTGTGGCCGTGAAACGTGCAGTTTTTCTGTTTGCGTTGCCAGCACGTCGCCCTGTTCATTCAACAGAATGGCTTTCACACCCGATGTGCCAAGATCGATCCCGATATACATATCGTGGGTTCCTTAAAAAATGTAGGCCGGGCAAGCGTAGCGCCGCCCGGCGATCCTCATTACTTGTCGAAGAGGTAATGATTCACCAGGTTTTCCAGCAGCTCCTGATGACCACTCTGGTGCTGCGGCGCCAGGTTATGCTGTTCAGCGTACTTCGCCAGCTCGGTCAGGGATAACTGACCTTTCAAAATTTGCTGACCCAGCTCACTGTTCCAGCCGCCATAGCGTTTCGCCACGCGCTTATCCAGCTCACCGTCTTCAATCATGCGGGCAGCCACTTTCAGCGACAGCGCCATGGTGTCCATTGCCCCAATATGACCATAGAAGAGATCGTATTTATCGGTACTCTGACGGCGCACTTTGGCGTCAAAGTTCAGGCCGCCGGTGGTAAACCCACCCGCTTTGATGATTTCGTACATCACCAGCGCGTTCTCTTCCACGCTGACCGGGAACTGATCGGTGTCCCAGCCCAGCTGCGGGTCACCGCGGTTGGCATCCACGGAGCCGAAAATGCCCAACGCGATAGCGGAAGCAATCTCGTGGTGGAACGAGTGGCCAGCCAAAGTGGCGTGGTTGGCTTCGATATTGACTTTGATCTCTTTTTCCAGCCCGAACTGCTTGAGGAAGCCGTACACCGTCGCCACGTCGTAATCGTACTGGTGCTTGGTCGGCTCCTGCGGTTTTGGTTCAATCAGCAGCGTACCCTGGAAGCCGATTTTGTGTTTATGCTCCACCACCATCTGCATGAAGCGGCCAATCTGTTCGCGCTCCTGGCGTAAATCGGTGTTGAGCAGCGTTTCGTAGCCTTCACGTCCGCCCCACAGAACGTAGTTTTCACCGCCCAGCTGATGGGTCGCGTTCATCGCCGTCACCACCTGGGTGGCCGCCCAGCTGAATACTTCCGGATCCGGGTTAGTGGCAGCCCCTGCGCCATAGCGCGGGTGGGTAAAGCAGTTGGCGGTGCCCCACAGCAGCTTCACGCCGCTCTGCTGCTGTTTTTCGGCCAGCACGTCGACCATCTGCGCGAAGTTATTCAGGTACTCTTTCAGCGAAGCGCCTTCCGGGGAGACGTCCACATCGTGGAAGCAGTAGTACGGCACGTTCAGCTTGTGGAAGAACTCAAAAGCAACGTCCGCTTTGCGTTTCGCCAGCGCCAGCGCTTCGCCCGGCTGCTGCCATGGGCGATCGAACGAGCCCACGCCAAACATATCGGCCCCATTCCAGCAGAAGGTGTGCCAGTAGCAGGCGGCAAAACGCAGGTGATCTTCCATGCGCTTACCCAACACCAGCTCGTCCGGGTTGTAATGACGAAACGCTAAAGGATTAGAGGATTTCGGGCCTTCATAACGAACGCGATCGAGTTGATCGAAATAAGCTTGCATATTGAACTCCATAATCAGGGGTGCGGCGAAAAGAAGATACTGGAGTAATACTGAATAGTGATCGCGGGTTGCTCAATTACGTTATTTCACACTGCTATTGAGAGAATGCACAAACGTGCGCTGGCTCGCAAAATCAATTTGCAGCCGAACGAATTTCACAGCGTAAATTCCAGATTCATGTGTAATTAATAAGTTATGTAATTTAAAATCAGATCGCGGTCATAAATTCGGAAATAAACCAAATATCATAACGAGAAGATAAAAATCTGTAATTGCCAGTCTGCCGTTCCCCGTTAAGAATTTGCTACGTCTCTTGCAATGATTGTTTCTTTTATCTCAGCAACCTCACCCTACAAAAGGCAAAAAAAATTATGAAGATAAAGAACCTGTGCCTCACTCTCTGTGCATCGCTGCTGCTGGCGAGTACGGCGAGTCATGCAAAAGAAGTCAAAATCGGCATGGCGATTGATGACCTCCGTCTGGAGCGCTGGCAAAAAGATCGCGATATTTTTGTCAATAAGGCAGAAGCATTAGGTGCAAAAGTTTTTGTCCAGTCTGCCAATGGCAATGAAGAAACCCAAATGTCGCAAATCGAAAATATGATCAACCGCGGCGTCGATGTGCTGGTTATTATTCCGTATAACGGTCAGGTTTTAAGTAATGTGGTAAAAGAGGCCAAACGCGAAGGGATTAAAGTGCTGGCCTATGACCGCATGATTAATAACGCCGACATCGATTATTATATTTCTTTCGATAATGAAAAAGTCGGTGAATTACAGGCGCAAAGCCTGGTGGCGAAAGTGCCGCAGGGCAATTATTTCCTGATGGGCGGCTCGCCGGTAGACAACAACGCTAAATTGTTCCGCGCCGGGCAGATGAAGGTGCTGAAGCCATATATCGACCAGGGCAAAATCAAAGTGGTGGGCGATCAGTGGGCGGATGGCTGGCTACCAGAAAACGCGCTGAAAATCATGGAAAACGCCTTAACCGCCAATAACAACAAAATTGACGCCGTGGTGGCCTCCAACGATGCTACCGCAGGCGGCGCGATCCAGGCACTCAGCGCTCAGGGGCTGGCAGGAAAAGTGGCGATCTCCGGGCAGGATGCGGACCTTGCCGGGGTGAAACGTATCGTAGCCGGTACCCAGACCATGACGGTCTATAAACCGATCACCGAACTGGCCACCACCGCCGCAGAAATTGCCGTTGAGCTGGGCAATGACCAGCAGCCTAAAGCGGATGCCAGCTTAAACAATGGCCTGAAAGATGTGCCGTCCCGACTGCTGACCCCTATCGAAGTCAATAAAGAGAACATTGACGCCACCGTTGTGAAAGACGGTTTCCATAAAAAGAGCGAACTGTAATCCATCATCGCCCCTGCCTGGCAGGGGCGCATCGACTTGTACTGTTTTCCTTCGGGTCATGTGGGGCAGTTATGTCTTATCTTCTTGAAATGAAAAGTATCACTAAGGCGTTTGGCGCGGTGAAGGCCGTGGACAACGTCAGCCTGCGCTTAAATCCCGGCGAGATCGTTTCGCTGTGCGGTGAAAATGGCTCGGGCAAATCGACGCTGATGAAGGTGCTGTGCGGCATTTATCCTCATGGCAGCTATGACGGTGAAATCGTCTTTGCCGGCGAAGCCCTGCAGGCCACGCACATCCGCGACACCGAGCGCAAAGGGATCGCCATCATTCACCAGGAGCTGGCGCTGGTGAAGCACCTCACGGTGCTGGAGAACATCTTCCTCGGGGCCGAGATCAGCCGTCACGGGGTGCTGGATTACGACACCATGACCCTGCGCTGCGAAAAGCTGCTGGCGCAGGTCAGCCTTTCGATCTCTCCCGACACCCGGGTAGGCGATCTCGGTCTGGGGCAACAGCAGCTGGTGGAGATCGCTAAAGCGCTCAATAAACAGGTGCGGTTACTGATCCTCGATGAACCGACCGCCTCGCTGACGGAACAGGAAACCGCGGTATTGCTGGACATCATTCGTGACCTGCAACACCACGGGATTGCCTGCATTTATATCTCCCACAAGCTCAACGAAGTGAAAGCCATCTCGGACACGGTCTGCGTCATTCGCGACGGGCAACATATCGGCACCCGCGACGCGCAGGGAATGAGCGAGGACGACATCATTACCATGATGGTGGGCCGCGAGCTGACCGCCCTCTATCCGAATGAGCCGCATACCCTCGGGGAAGAGATCCTGCGCGTGGAACATCTCACCGCCTGGCATCCGGTCAATCGCCATATCAAACGGGTGAACGACGTCTCCTTCTCTCTGCATCGCGGGGAGATCCTTGGCGTAGCCGGGCTGGTCGGCGCCGGGCGTACCGAGGCCGTGCAGTGTCTGTTCGGCGTCTGGCCCGGGCGTTGGGAAGGCAGCGTATTTATCGACGGGCAGCCGGTCGACATCAAAAACTGTCAGCAGGCCATTGCCCACGGCATCGCGATGGTGCCGGAAGATCGGAAAAAAGATGGCATCGTGCCGGTGATGGCAGTGGGTAAAAACATCACTCTCGCCGCCTTAGATCAGTTCAGCGGCAAGCTGAGCAGCCTCGACGACGCCGCCGAGCAGCACTGTATTTTGCAGTCCCTGCAGCGCCTGAAGGTCAAAACGTCCTCCCCGGACCTCGCCATTGGTCGTCTCAGCGGCGGTAACCAGCAGAAGGCGATCCTTGCCCGCTGCCTGTTGCTCAACCCGCGAATTCTGATCCTCGATGAACCGACGCGCGGGATCGATATCGGTGCGAAATACGAAATCTACAAGCTGATCAACCAGCTGGTCCAGCAGGGTATCGCCGTGATTGTGATCTCGTCGGAACTGCCTGAAGTGCTGGGTCTGAGCGACCGGGTACTGGTGATGCACGAAGGAAAACTGAAAGCCAATCTGATTAACCAGAACCTGACGCAGGAACAGGTGATGGAAGCCGCATTAAGGAGCGAACGCCATGTCGAAAAGCAATCCATCTGAGTTAAAAGCCACGGCGCCCGCACCGGGTCTGTTTTCAGGGTTAAAAGCGCTTAATTTGCAGGTTTTTGTCATGATTGCCGCCATTGTGGCGATCATGCTGTTCTTCACCTGGACCACTGACGGCTCGTACCTCAGCGCCCGTAACGTCTCTAACCTGCTGCGTCAGACTGCCATTACCGGCATTCTGGCGGTGGGGATGGTGTTCGTCATTATCTCGGCGGAGATCGACCTCTCAGTGGGCTCGATGATGGGGCTCCTCGGCGGCATGGCAGCCATTTTCGATGTCTGGCTGGGCTGGCCGCTGCCGCTGACTATCGTGGTGACGCTGGTGCTGGGTTTACTCCTCGGGACCTGGAACGGCTGGTGGGTGGCCTACCGCAAAGTGCCGTCGTTTATCGTCACCCTGGCGGGGATGCTGGCCTTCCGCGGCATCCTGATCGGCGTGACCAACGGCACCACCGTCTCCCCCACCAGCGCCTCCATGTCGCAGATTGGGCAGAGCTATCTCTCCAGCGGCGTCGGTTTTAGCCTCGGCGCGATTGGCCTGATGGCATTTATTGCCTGGCAGTGGCGGAGCAGAATGCGTCGTCAGACCTTAGGATTAGCCACGGCACCGTCCACGTCGGTTGTCGGACGCCAGGCGCTGACGGCGGTGATTGTCCTCGGGGCGATCTGGCTGCTGAACGACTATCGCGGCGTGCCGACACCAGTCCTGCTGCTGGTTCTGCTGCTGCTGGCCGGGATGTTTATGGCCACCCGTACCGCCTTTGGCCGCCGCATTTATGCCATTGGCGGCAACCTCGAAGCCGCCCGTCTGTCCGGTATCAACGTTGAGCGCACCAAGCTTGCGGTCTTTGCCATTAATGGCCTGATGGTTGCCGTCGCCGGGCTAATCTTAAGCTCGCGCCTGGGGGCAGGCTCGCCGTCGGCGGGGAACATTGCCGAACTCGATGCTATCGCCGCCTGTGTGATTGGCGGCACCAGTCTGGCAGGAGGGATCGGCAGCGTGGCCGGGGCGGTAATGGGTGCCTTTATTATGGCGTCGCTGGATAACGGAATGAGTATGATGGACGTCCCGACATTCTGGCAGTATATCGTTAAGGGCGCGATTCTGTTGCTGGCGGTATGGATGGATTCCGCGACCAAACGGCGCGCCTGAGGATGCTTTATCGTCTGTCACTGATTCTGGAAAAATAACGCCATGTTTGAGAAGCGTCACCGCATTACGTTGTTATTCAATGCCAATAAAGCCTATGACCGTCAGGTTGTAGAGGGTGTGGGTGAATACTTGCAGGCGTCGCAGTCCGAGTGGGATATCTTCATCGAAGAAGATTTCCGTACGCGTACCGATAATATTAAAGAGTGGCTGGGCGACGGCGTCATCGCGGATTTTGACGATGCCGTTATCCAGCAGTTGCTGGTCGATGTCGACGTGCCCATCGTCGGCGTCGGCGGCTCCTACCACAAGCCGGAAAACTACCCCCCCGTTCACTATATCGCGACCGACAACCACGCCCTGGTAGAGAGCGCGTTTCTCCACCTGAAGGAGAAAGGGGTGCACCGCTTCGCCTTTTATGGCCTGCCCGTTTCCAGCGGCAAAGGCTGGGCGGCAGAGCGTGAATATGCCTTCTGTCAGTTGGTGGCAAAGGAGAAGTATCGCGGCGTTGTCTATCAGGGGCTGGAAACGGCCCCGGAGAACTGGCAGCACGCGCAGAACCGTCTCGCCGACTGGCTGCAAACCCTGCCGCCGCAGACCGGGATTATCGCCGTGACCGATGCCCGCGCCCGACACGTGCTCCAGGTGTGCGAACATCTGCATATTCCGGTGCCGGAAAAGCTGTGCGTGATTGGCATCGATAATGAAGAACTTACGCGTTATCTGTCACGGGTTGCGCTGTCGTCGGTGGCGCAGGGAACCCGGCAGATGGGCTACCAGGCAGCCAAACTGCTGCACCGTCTGCTGGATAACGAAAACCTGCCCCTGCAGCGCCTGCTGGTGCCGCCGGTGCGCGTGGTAGAAAGACGCTCAACCGATTACCGCTCGCTGAACGATCCGGCGGTGATTCAGGCGATGCACTACATTCGTAACCACGCCTGCAAAGGCATCAAAGTGGATCAGGTCCTGGATGCGGTAGGGATTTCGCGTTCAAATCTGGAGAAGCGGTTTAAGGAAGAGGTGGGCGAGACGATCCATGCGGTGATTCACGCCGAGAAGCTGGAGAAAGCCCGCAGCCTGCTGATTTCAACCTCGCTTTCCATTCACGAGATCTCACAGATGTGCGGTTATCCGTCGCTGCAGTATTTCTATTCGGTATTTAAAAAAGAGTATGACACCACGCCGAAAGAGTATCGCGATCGCTATAGTGAAGTGCTGGTTTAAATAAAAAAAGCCTTCCGCAGGGAAGGCTTTTTTACTATTACATATGGGCGGCGATTAAGCGCTGGTTATCCTGGTACATCGCAAACAGATAATTGTTATAGCGTTGGCCCTGGGTTGAGTAACCTTTCAGCTTATGGATCATGGTACTGGCCGTCACTTCCTGGTCCGCTTTACGCAACTGCGCGCGCGACTTACGGAAGGATTTATATGCCGGATGCGTATTCAGGTTCACAACATACGCGTTCACGGAATCTTTTACCGATTCGAACTGTGAGTAGCCTTTCACTTTACCCGGTGCATTGTTACAACGACCTTTCGCACATTTCATGCCGAAGAGGTTGTTATTACTGCGCGCAAGCTTCGAGGTACCCCAGCCACTTTCGGCTGCAGCCATCGTGGCGACCATGCTGCCTGGAATAATATCTACGCGCTCTAACAGTGAGTTCCACGGCACACGTCGCGTGTTTCCGTTCCAGCTCACCTTATAGCGTTTTGAAATTTCTTTCAGACGCGTGCGCTCAGATGGCGACCAACGGCTATCGTACTGCTTGGAAATAAGCCAGTTACGATCCGCCGTAATCGCGGCATTTTGACTTGTAATATAAGGCATTACCGTCCGGAGAAACGCTTTTTTCCTTGGTGTCCCGGAAGGGTATTTTCGCAAATCAGGAAGTGAACTACTCTTTGCACTATTGCGAGAATACTCTTGTTTACTGCTAACCTTATTACTTGTCGTCTTTATGACGTGGGCCTTTTTACTCGTTGTATCCGTGTGCGTCTTCGCAAGCACCTCACCAGAAATTGCCATGGTGAGTAACATGAGTATCGCGGCCCCATATCGTCGAATGGGAGTCGATATCATTAAGTCTCCTGGTCGGATAGAAACATTCCAACACCTTATTTTTTTCGTAAAATGAGAAGTGAATCTCAGATCCTAGCAAAAATAGACGAGAAGAGCATTCAAAGAAATAGTCTAAATCCGAAACCCTGTCATCCGGAAATCGTGCGCTTAAGCATCATTTTCATCAAAATGTGCTCAATATCGCAGTTAAACAGCCCAATAAGCGTGAGATCACTCACCCTCGCTGCTCCTCCCTGCGCGATAGCGCCAGGGGATGAGTTAGCCCTCTACAATAGATGGCAAACTGAACAAAATGCTGTGACAGGACACCGGTATGAAACGTTCCGCTCTCGCTCTTCTCCTCTTACCTGCTATGGCCAGCGCCGACTGGGCAGCCCCGGGTTTTCCGGCCTTCACTGCTGAAGGATCGGGGGTGTTCACGGCACAGGCAAAGCTGACGAAGGGTACCCGCCCGCTGACGGTGAGTCTTGACAAGACGTGCTGGCAGCCTACAAACGCGATAAAACTCAATGAGATGATGTCTCTCAAGCCGTGCGAAGGGGATCCGGTGCAGTGGCGTCTGTTCCGCGACGGCGATTATCAGGCCCGGATTGATACGCGCTCCGGTACGCCAACCCTGATGTTGACTGTCGCCAGCGAGAGCGAAAAGGCGGTGACCAGCGTGGTGCGCCAGTGCCCGAAATGGGATGGCAACCCCCTGACGCTCGACGTCAGCCGCACCTTCCCGGAAGGGAGCGTAGTGCGTGATTTTTACAGCAAACAGACCGCCACCGTGCAGCAGGGCAAAATTACCCTGCAACCCGCGCCGGGCAGCAACGGCCTGCTGTTACTTGAGCGCGCCGGGACGGACAAAACCGCCCCGTTCAGCTGGCAAAACGCCACCGTCTATTTTGTCCTGACCGATCGATTTGAGAACGGCGATCCTGGCAACGACAACAGCTACGGACGCCATAAAGATGGCATGCAGGAGATCGGTACCTTCCACGGCGGTGACCTGAAAGGGCTCACCAGCAAGCTGGACTATCTGCAACAGCTCGGCGTCAACGCCCTGTGGATCAGCTCGCCGCTGGAGCAGATCCACGGCTGGGTCGGCGGCGGTACCAAGGGTGACTTCCCCCATTACGCCTATCACGGCTACTACACCCAGGACTGGACCCGCCTCGATGCCAACATGGGTACGGAAGACGATTTACGCCAGCTGGTGGACGAAGCCCATCGTCGGGGGATCCGTATCCTGTTTGATGTGGTGATGAATCACACCGGTTACGCGACGCTGGCCGACATGCAGGCGTACCAGTTCGGCGCCCTCTATTTACAGGGTAATGAGCTGAAGAAAACCCTCGGAGAACGCTGGACCGACTGGAAGCCTGGTGCCGGGCAGAGCTGGCACAGCTTTAACGACTACATCAATTTCAGCGATAAAGCCGCATGGGAAAACTGGTGGGGCAAGAAGTGGGTGCGCACCGACATTGGCGATTACGACAACCCCGGTTTTGACGATCTGACCATGTCGCTGGCCTTCCTGCCGGATCTGAAAACCGAATCCACCACCCCGTCGGGCCTGCCGAACTTTTATCGCCATAAACCCGACACCGGGGCAAAAGCCGTCGATGGCTACACGCCCCGGGACTACCTCACTCACTGGCTGAGCCAGTGGGTGCGGGAATACGGCATTGACGGTTTTCGCGTTGATACCGCCAAACATGTGGAGCTGGCGGGCTGGAAGCAGCTGAAGGATCAGGCCAGCGATGCGTTAAAAGCCTGGAAAGCGGCCAACCCGGAGAAAAAACTCGACGATGCGCCTTTCTGGATGACCGGAGAATCCTGGGGTCACGGGGTGATGCAGAGCGATTACTACCGCCACGGCTTCGATGCGATGATCAATTTTGATTACCAGGAGCAGGCGGCGAAAGCGGTAGATTGCCTGGCAAACATCGACCTGACCTGGCAGCAGATGGCAGAGAAACTGCAAAGCTTTAACGTCCTGAGCTACCTCTCCTCCCATGATACCCGCCTGTTTCGCGAGGGTGACCAGCGTGCGGCAGAGTTGCTGTTACTGGCCCCGGGCAGCGTGCAGATATTTTATGGCGATGAGTCCGCGCGGCCATTCGGCCCGACGGGCTCCGATCCGCTGCAGGGGACGCGCTCGGACATGAACTGGCAGGATATCAGCGGCGCGCAGGCCGCCACCGTCGCCCACTGGCAGTTACTCGGGCAGTTCCGCGCCCGCCATCCGGCGGTGGGCGAAGGGACGCAAACCACGCTGACGATGCCTCAGGGCTACGGCTTTGTGCGTGAGCATCAGGGCGACAAGGTGATGGTGGTCTGGGCGGGTAATCGCTGATCGTTAGGTTCAGTATCCCTCTCCCGTCGGGAGGGGGATAATTCAGAACAATTCGCTGCCTGATGGCAAACTGATAACACAAAACAATCATTCCGTCTTTCCACGCTGATTTGCACCCGCGCGGTTGTAGCGTTATGGTGAGCCACTCTTAGAACAAGCCCGACAGAACACCTGCTATGACTTTTTCACTTTTCGGCGACAAATTCACCCGCCATTCAGGCATTACCCGCCTGATGGAGGATCTCAACGACGGGCTGCGCACACCGGGCGCCATCATGCTCGGCGGCGGTAACCCGGCACAAATTCCCGAGATGAACGCCTATTTTCAGACGCTCCTCGCGGACATGCTGGAAAATGGCAAAGCCACTGATGCACTGTGCAATTACGACGGCCCGCAGGGGAAAACCGAGCTGCTTGCCGCCCTCGCGGAGATGCTGCGTGATACCCTCGGCTGGGAGATCGAGCCACAGAATATTGCACTGACAAACGGCAGCCAGAGCGCGTTTTTCTACTTATTTAACCTCTTCGCAGGCCGACGCGCCGACGGCACCACCAAAAAGGTGCTCTTCCCGCTGACGCCGGAGTACATCGGTTATGCCGATTCCGGCCTTGAGGAAGACCTGTTTGTCTCCGCGCGCCCGAACATCGAGCTGCTGCCGGAAGGCCAGTTCAAGTATCACGTCGATTTTGAGCATCTGCACATTGGCGAAGAGACCGGGATGATCTGCGTTTCGCGGCCTACCAACCCGACCGGGAACGTGATCACTGACGAAGAGCTGATGAAGCTGGATGCGCTGGCGAACCAGCATGGCATTCCGCTGGTGATTGATAACGCCTACGGCGTGCCCTTCCCGGGCATTATCTTCAGCGAAGCACGCCCGCTGTGGAACCCGAACATTGTCCTGTGCATGAGCCTCTCCAAGCTCGGTCTGCCGGGCAGTCGCTGCGGGATCATCATCGCCGATGAGAAAATCATCACTGCCATCACCAATATGAACGGCATTATCAGCCTGTCTCCAGGCGGGATTGGCCCGGCGATGATGTGCGAGATGATTAAGCGCAACGATCTGCTGCGTCTGTCGAATGAGGTGATCAAGCCGTTCTATTATCAGCGCGTTCACGAGACGATTGCCACTATTCGCCGCTACTTACCGGAAAATCGCTGCCTGATCCATAAACCCGAAGGGGCGATTTTCCTCTGGCTGTGGTTTAAGGATCTGCCGATCACTACCGAATTGCTGTATCAGCGTCTGAAAAAGCGCGGGGTGTTGATGGTGCCGGGGGATTACTTCTTCCCGGGGCTGGATAAACCCTGGCCGCACACCCACCAGTGCATGCGCATGAACTACGTACCGGACCCGGAGAAAATCGAAGCCGGGGTGAAAATCCTGGCCGAAGAGGTCGAGCTTGCCTGGCGTGAAAACGGCCAGTAAGGATTTACGCCGGATAACGCAGCCGTTCGGCGCGTAATCTGGCAGGATTGACGCAGCTTAACGCGTAAGTTGGACAGGCCTCCACGCAGGCCGGTCCCGCTTCGCGATGTGCACAACGGTTACACTTCAGGGCCTGAACCTTTTCAGCATTCCCCGTCACCTGCATCGCCCCAAACGGACAGGCGATCATACAGCTTTTACAACCGATACAGCGCGCCTGATCCACCTGCCACACTCCCGCCTGACGCTGAATGGCCCGGGTCGGGCAGACGTTGGCGCAAGGCGCATCTTCACACTGATGACAGGTGACCGCCGTGGTAAAGGTGCCGCCTTTTACCACCCGAATGCGCGACCTAAAGGTGCCTGGCGTCACCGCCGTACAGTCCTGATCGTCCTGATGCGACACAACGCAGGCCACTTCGCAGGTGCGACAGCCAATACATTTCGCCGGGTCGGCAACAATAAAGGGATTCATCGCCTGCTCCATCCTTGCTGAAAAAAGTCAGGTTGCCAGAGTGATCGGGGCCAGCGCCTTGATCCGACAGGGTAAAAGACCCGATTTGTGTGCCCTGCCGTAAAAACTGGCCATCTGCCACAGGACTCAGGCGGAGTTGATGTGCTCTTTGCAGTAGCGGCGTTTCCAGACCCCGGGGGTCAACCCGGTATGCTTGCGAAAGATTTGCCGGAAGTAGCCCGCGTCGTTAAACCCGCACCGCACCGCCACCTCTTTCAGCGAGACGGCATCGTTGAGCAGCAGCTTTTCCGCCGCCCGCACGCGCTGGCGGTGGATCGCCTCGGTCAGGGTCAGATGGAAAACCCGCCGAAACACCCGCCCCAGGTAATCTGCATTGCAGTGCAGCTCTTTGGCCAGCGAGGAGGTGGAGATCGGCAGGTGAAACTGGGTGCCGATCAGCTGCCGCGCCTTCCACGCCAGGTTCACTCCCGCTTCATCCGGCGGCAGTTCGTGCCCCGCCACGTGGGACAACTGCTGCAGGATCAGCAGCAAGATAAACTCCAGCGCCGGGCTGCGCTGCAGCTTCTCCTGCTCGGTCAGAAACTGGCGGAATAGCGCAACCATCGCCTGCGGGTCGCCGGTTTTCCCGTGCTGCTGAACCGACAGCAGCGTGCTCCAGGCGGAAGGCGCACTCTGCTCGTCGACCTCAAAATGCAGCCAGTAAAAGCGTAACTCGGCAGGAAAATCCTCAATGCCCTTATGCCGACGGTGCGGCCAGAGCAGCAGGCTCTCCCCGGCATGCACCTCGAAAACGGTCCCCTCCTCCTGGATCGTTAATGTCCCCTTTTCGACAAAGATCACCTCCAAGGAGTCGAGCCTGCGCGCCGGATGTCGCCCTACGCCCCGGGAGATGAAATAGCCGCCATTCTGAACCCTGATCGGAAGTGTTATGGATAATTCGAGCATTGCTATTCACTTTCCCGCTATTAACAGACAATTTATGACGCTTTATTACTGATTATTAACAGATAATTTCCTTTCGTCCCGATCGAAATCACACTTTGAGCACGAGGTCGGAATCCTCACCTTTTTATACTTTTCCCTTCCCTTGTTGAGACCGGGGAACAGTGCAAAATTAATCGGGTACCTGACAAAACAACATAAAAAATCCGATAACCCGAGGAGTTACCTCATGACTTCCACTCCGATTACACAAACAGAGATTGCCCGGCAGGCCGTCAACGATCGCCTCTCGATGCGAGAAAAAATCGGCTACGGCCTGGGTGATGCGGGCGGGACGGTCATCACCTGTCTGATCATGAATTTTCTGACCTTTTTTTATACCGATGTCTTTGGCTTAACCCCGGCGCTGGTCGGCACGCTGTTTATCGCCCTGCGCATTTTCGACGCCATCTCCGACCCGGTGATGGGGATCATTGCCGACCGTACCCAAAGCCGCTGGGGACGCTTTCGCCCGTGGCAGCTGTGGGTCGCCCTGCCGATCGGCGTGATCGGAGTGCTGACCTTTACCGTGCCGGATGCCGGGATGGGGGTCAAAATCGCCTGGGCGTTCGGCACCTACCTGCTGCTTTCAGTGGGCTATACCGCCATCAACGTGCCGTACTGCGCGCTGATCAACACCATGACCACCCGCCACAGCGAGGTGCTCTCCTGCCAGTCCTGGCGCTTCGTGCTGTGCGGCGTGGCCGGTTTTCTGGTGTCGGTCGGCCTGCCGTGGCTGGTCTCGGTGCTCGGTCAGGGCAACACGGCCCAGGGCTATCAGCTGGGCGTGGGGGTGCTGTGTGCCATTGCGGTGGTGATGTTCCTGTGCTGCTTCTTCTGGGTGCGCGAGCGCGTCCCGCTGGCGATGATGGGCAAATTCACCCTGAAAGAGCACCTCGCCGGTCTGCGTAACAACGACCAGCTGCTGCTTATGCTGGTGATGTCCTTCCTGCTGATCAACGTCTTTAACATCCGCGGCGGCGGCTACATGTATTTCATCACCTACGTGCTGGAAGGCAGCACCGCCTATACCTCGCTGTTCTTCACCATGGTGACCTTTGCCGCCATTCTCGGGGCGGTGATCGTCAACCTGCTGTCGCGCCGCAGCGATACCGTCAAACTCTACTACTACACCAACCTGGTGCTGGCGGTACTGGCGGCGGGGATGTGGTTCCTGCCCAGTGGTCCGGCGTATCAGACGCTGTGGCTGATCGTTATCCTGGCGAATGGGGTGATCCTCGGCTTTACCCTGCCGCTGCACTTCGCGTTAATGGCCTTTGCTGACGATTACGGCGAGTGGAAAACCGGCGTGCGCTCTTCCGGGATGAACTTCGCCTTTAACCTGTTTTTCATCAAGCTGGCCTGGGCCTCCAGCGCCGGGATCATCAGCCTGGTGTTCATTTTTGTCGCCTATCAGCCGGGGGCAGGCAACCAGACCGCTGCCTCGCTGCAGGGCATCACCACCATGGAAACCCTGCTGCCTGCCCTTTTCCACCTGCTGCTGGCGCTGGCGATCCGCAAGTGCCGACTCAATAATCCGATGATGGCGCGCATTGCCACCGACCTGCGCCAGCGTCACGCTCACTCCTGAGGAGAACATGATGTCCATAATGGAACCCGACCTGCATAAACTGAAAATCAGTGACCCGTTTCTCGGCCAGTATCAACAGCTGGCGCGCGATGTGGTGATCCCCTACCAGTGGGACGCCCTGAACGATCGCATCACCGAGGCCGAACCGAGCCATGCGATCGCCAACTTTCGCATTGCGGCAGGCCAGCAGAGCGGTGAATTTTACGGGATGGTCTTTCAGGACAGCGACGTAGCGAAATGGCTGGAGGCGGTGGCCTGGTCGCTGTGCCAGAAACCCGACGCAACGCTTGAAAAGACCGCCGATGAGGTGATTGAGCTGGTGGCCGCGGCGCAGTGCGACGATGGCTACCTGAATACTTACTTCACGGTCAAAGCCCCGGAGGAGCGCTGGACGAACCTGGCGGAGTGCCACGAGCTATACTGCGCCGGGCATATGATTGAGGCGGGCGTGGCCTACTTCCAGGGCACCGGCAAGCGCCGTCTGCTGGAGGTGGTCTGCAAGCTGGCCGACCATATCGACAGCGTCTTTGGTCCGGGCGAGCAGCAACTGCACGGCTATCCGGGTCACCCGGAGATTGAGCTGGCGCTGATGCGCCTGTTCGATGTCACCCAGGAGCCACGCTATCTGGCACTGGTGAAATACTTTGTCGAGCAGCGTGGGACTCAGCCGCACTTCTATGACATCGAATATGAAAAGCGCGGCCAAACTTCGTACTGGAACACCTACGGCCCGGCGTGGATGGTGCAGGATAAAGCCTACAGCCAGGCGCATCAGCCGCTGGCCGAACAGCAGACGGCCATCGGCCACGCGGTGCGCTTCGTCTATCTGATGGCCGGCGTCGCGCACCTGGCCCGCCTGAGCCAGGACGAAGGCAAACGCCAGGACTGCCTGCGCCTGTGGAACAACATGGCCCAGCGCCAGCTGTATATTACCGGCGGGATTGGCTCCCAGAGCAGCGGCGAAGCTTTCAGCAGCGATTACGATCTGCCGAACGATACCGTCTATGCCGAAAGCTGCGCCTCGATCGGCCTGATGATGTTTGCCCGCAGGATGCTGGAGATGGAGGCCAACAGTCAGTATGCCGACGTGATGGAACGCGCCCTGTACAACACCGTGTTGGGCGGTATGGCGCTGGACGGGAAGCACTTCTTCTACGTCAACCCGCTGGAGGTGCATCCGAAGTCACTGAAGTTTAACCATATCTACGATCACGTGAAGCCGGTTCGCCAGCGCTGGTTCGGCTGCGCCTGCTGCCCGCCGAATATCGCCCGGGTGCTGACCTCGATCGGTCACTACATCTATACCGTCCGTGAGGATGCCCTGTTTATTAACCTCTATATCGGCAACAGCATGGCCTTCCCGGTAGGTGATAAAGAGTTGCAGGTGCGGATCAGCGGCAACTACCCGTGGCAGGAGCAGGTTAACATCGAGATCACCTCCCCGGCGGCGATCGACCATACCCTGGCCCTGCGTCTGCCGGACTGGTGCGACAATCCGCTGCTGACGCTGAATGGTGAAGCGGTCACCGGCGAGGTACGCCAGGGCTATCTCTACCTGACCCGCCGCTGGCAGGAGGGCGACAGGCTGCAGTTAACCCTGCCAATGCCGGTTCGTCGGGTATATGGTAATCCGCAGGTGCGCCAGCAGGCCGGGAAAGTGGCGATTCAGCGCGGGCCGCTGGTCTACTGTCTCGAAGAGGCGGATAACGGTGCCGGGCTGCATAACCTGACCCTGCCCGCGGATAGCGAGTTTAAGCTCGTGGAAGGGAAGGGAATTTTTGCCCACAAAATGCTGATCCAGACCCAGGGTTATGCCCGCCACGCTGCGAACACAGAACAGCAACCGCTGTGGCAATACGATCGCGCCCCGGTCACGCAGCAGGCGCAGACCCTGACCTTTATTCCGTGGTTTAGCTGGGCGAACCGCGGTGAGGGGGAGATGCGGATCTGGGTGGATGAGGCGTAAGCAGAAAACGAGTGAGGCTGCCCTCGTCCCTGAGGGCAGCTTTTTGGACTCTTAAAACGTCCAGGACAGCCCGGTCATCAGCGCGAAGCTGTCGTCACGGTCGATCATCGGGCTGTTTTTCACCTCGTCAGGCAGCACGGTATAGATTGCGCTGGCGTTCAGATAGAGGTTCTGCGTCAGCTGATACTTCGCCGCCACACCCACATACGGGGTCACGGTTTCGCCGGCGGTGTACTGCTGCAGGCCGCTGCGACGGGACTCTTTCTCAGACACACCGTAGTAATAATCATTGAAGCTTTCGTCATGGAAGAATACGCCCAGCGACGGCGTCAGGGTCAGGCGCTCCATGCGGATCGGACGGAAGTAAGACAGCTCGCCCATCACGCCGCCGCTCTTGTCCATCGCATCCGCCGCCAGCGCAACTTTCAGGCTCCCCCAGCTTTCGTGGCGGTAGTAGGCCCCGCCCAGCATCGCGGAGGATTTGCGCTCATCCAGCTGGCTCATGGCACGATCGTCGTTATCGTCCGGGTCGAAGTGCAGCGGCATCCAGGAGGCGGTCAGGCTGAGCTCGTTTTTGCCATCTTTCCAGACAATCCAGCCGCCGGTAGTCTGACGCACGTAGAAGTGCTCGCCTTCGTAGCTCATTAACGGGACAGCGGAGACGTTGTCGTTATAGCCTTTATAGGGTGATTCATTAAACACTGCGCCAGCGCCAACTGAAAAATCATCGGCCATTGCGGATGTCGCCGTAAATAAAGCGACCGCAATAAGTAAATTCTTTTTAAACGTCATTGTTTGTAATCCATTAAATGTCATACGACGCCGCGCATAATAATGGTTACAAAAATCGCGATGCAATGCGGTTATTTGTATAATATTATATATAAATTCATATAGATGGATGTCAGGCAATGAACAAGCTGCAAATCAAACCGCGAGAATTAAAGATTGTTTCCGTCATTGCCGCGACCCATAGCATTGGTGATGCAGCTGCATTGCTGGGGATGGCCCAGGCCAACGTCAGTAAATATCTCGCTGATTTCGAGACACGCGTCGGGCTGAAGGTGTTTGAACGCACCACCCGCCATCTGGCGCTGACCCAGTTTGGTGAATCGCTGCTGCCGTTTATCGATGCATCGCTGGAAAAAAACCAGCAACTGATTAATTTTATTGCTGATTACAAACACGAAAAACGCGGCAAAGTCACCCTTTATGCCCCCTCAGGGATCGTCACCTACCTGGCTCGCCACGTCATTCATGAGATCGAAAATATTGGCGATATCCGTATTAGCCTGAAAACCTACAACCTGGACCGGAATGAGTTTTTTGAAGGGGTTACCTTTCCCGATGATTGCGATATTTTAATTACCTATGCCCAACCAAAAGATGAAAGTCTGGTCGCCAGTACCTTAACCAAATATTCTGTTACGGCTTTCGCTACGCCGGAATATATAAAAAAACACCCCATCAACAAACCCGACGATCTTATTAACCACTCCTGCATTCTTATCGACTCAATGATAATCGATGATGCTAACATCTGGCGTTTTCGCGCGAACAATGGCGAGCAGGTGCTCGATTATAAAGTCTCGGGTAACTATATTTGCGACAACACCCAGACGGCACTGGAGCTGGCGCGTAATCATCTGGGGATCGTCTTTGCGCCGAAAGAGAGCCTGCTCCAGGAGATCGAACAGGGCTCGATGGTGCCCTGCTTCACCCATCAGGAGGAGTGGTGGCTGGATCTGGTGGCCATCTTCCGCAAACGTGACTATCAGCCGTGGCGGGTGCAGTTTGTGCTGGATGGGGTACTGAATACCTTGCGTAAACAGATTGAGCAGGCCACCCTCGGGCGGCCTGCTCTCAGAAGTTAGAACAGCCCCAACGGTTTATCGGAGTAGCTCACCAGCAGGCATTTGGTCTGCTGGTAATGCTCCAGCATCATCTTGTGGGTTTCGCGGCCAATACCCGACTGTTTGTAGCCGCCAAACGCGGCATGCGCCGGATAAGCATGATAGCAGTTGGTCCAGACGCGTCCGGCCTGGATCCCACGCCCCATCTGATACGCCAGATTGCCGTTACGGCTCCAGACCCCCGCCCCCAGACCATACTGGGTATCGTTGGCCAGCTCCAGCGCCTCCGCCATGGTTTTGAAGGTGGTCACCGCCAGCACCGGACCGAAGATCTCCTCCTGGAAGACGCGCATGTTGTTTTTGCCGGAGAGAATGGTCGGCTCGAGGTAATACCCCTCTTTCAGCTCGCCGTCCAGCTGCTTACGCCGCCCGCCGGTTAGGATCTCGGCCCCCTCATTCTTACCGATATCGATATAGTTGAGGATGGTCTCCAGCTGCCCGTGGGACACCTGCGCCCCCATCTGGGTAACGCTGTCCAGCGGGTTACCGCTGCGGATCGACTCCACGCGACGAATGGCGCGCTCCATAAAGCGCTCGTAGATCGACTCCTGCACCAGCGCCCGACTTGGACAGGTACAGACTTCACCCTGGTTGAAGGCAAAGAGAGCAAAGCCTTCCAGGGCCTTATCGAAGAAGGCATCCTCTTCATCCATGACGTCGGCGAAGAAGATGTTCGGGGATTTGCCCCCCAGCTCCAGCGTTACCGGAATGATGTTCTGGGTGGCGTACTGCATGATCTGCTGGCCCACTTCGGTGGAGCCGGTAAAGGCCACTTTAGCGATCCGTTTCGAGGTCGCCAGATATTCCCCAATTTCCCCCCCGGCGCCGTTGACCACGTTCACCACCCCAGGTGGGAGCAGGTCGCCCACGACTTCCATCAGCAGCAGGATCGACAGCGGCGTTAAGCGCGCTGGTTTGAGCACCACGCAGTTCCCGGCGGCCAGCGCGGGCGCCATTTTCCAGGCGGCCATCAGCAGGGGGAAGTTCCACGGGATGATCTGCCCGACCACGCCCAGCGGCTCATGGAAGTGATAGGCGACGGTGTCTTTATCCACCTCGCTGATGCCACCCTCCTGGGCACGAATACAGGAGGCGAAATAGCGGAAGTGGTCAATCGCCAGCGGCACGTCGGCGGCCATGGTTTCGCGGATCGGTTTCCCGTTGTCCCAGGTCTCAGCCGTGGCCAGCAGCTCCAGGTTCTGCTCCATACGATCGGCAATTTTGAACAGGATCGCGGCACGATCCTGCACCGAAGTGTGGGCCCATTTCTCTTTTATCTTGTGGGCCGCATCCAGCGCCAGATCGATATCGCGCTTCCCGGAGCTGGCGATTTCGCACAGCGGCTGGCCGGTTACCGGGGTGAGGTTCTGGTAATACTCGCCGTCGGCCGGAGGAACCCAGTCGCCGCCGATAAAGTTGTCATAACGGGCTTTCAGTTGGAGGGGGAAACCATATTCGCCGGGCAGGATACGTGCTGAGGGAGGGTTATTCGTCATGACTGTCTCCTTGCGTGAAGTGTCCTTCAAAGGTAGACCCCGGCGGTGAAAATATCGCCAGCCGTCGCCTGCTTTGCGAGCCCCTTCACGCATTACCTTACTTTACGTTTGGTTTCCTGCCCTGAGCCATACTTAAGACGCACAACTCTGGCAGAAGGAAGGATAAATGCGGCTTTTTATCGGCTTCGACGTGGGCGGAACCCACATTAAACACGGCGTGATCGACGAGGACGGAAACGAACTCACCACCGATCAATTTGATACGCCGGAGGATGAAGAGAGCTTTAAGCAGCAGTGGCGCGAGGTGGTCGAGGCCTATGAGAAAGAGCACGAGATTACGGCGATCGGGGTGAGCATCCCCGGCCACATCAATACCCATACTGGCGACGCCGCAAAGGCAGGCGCGCTGGAGTACCTGGATAACGTCAATCTGTATGAACTTTTCGCAGAGCTGACCGACCTGCCACTGGTGGCCGATAATGACGCCAGCTGTGCTGCCCTCGGCGAACGCTGGCGCGGCGCAGGGCGCGAGTATGAGAATTTTGTTTGCATGACGCTCGGCACCGGGATCGGCGGCGGCATCGTGCTCGGGGGCGATCTCTATCGCGGCTCGCACTACCGCGCCGGGGAGTTTGGTGTTATCCCGGTCGGCAAAAACGGCGAAGGGATGCATGAGGTGGCCTCAGCCAAAGGGCTGATGGAGACCTGCCGCCGGGCGCTGGGGGTCTCCGGGGAGGATATGCCGAAAGGTGAAGAGCTGTTCGAGCGGATGGAGAACGATCTGCACCTGCGCGAAGCCGTAGAGGAGTGGGCCCTGTTCCTCGCCCGCGGGGTCTATAGCGTGATCTCGATGTTCGACCCCCAGGTGGTACTGATTGGCGGCGGGATCAGCGAGCAGGAGAAAATTTACAAGCTGCTCGACAGACACCTGCAAACCTTTGAAGAGTGGGAGTCGCTGCAGGCTCCCATCCTGCCCTGCCAGTTGGGGAACCAGGCGGGCAGGCTGGGCGCCGTATGGCTGGCGAAACAGAAGTTCGCCAGCAAAAAGGATTAACGCGGCCGCGTCTCGTCGGCAAAGAGCAGCGCATCCCGCAGGAGGTGATCGTTACCGCGGCGGCGGGTAAAGCCAATGCGGTTGAAGTACTCGAGGATCTGGATCGCCAGCTTACGCCCGACGTTCAGCCGGTCGCGGAAATCCGCCGCGCAGGTGGAACCGCGCTCCTGGTCCAGCGCGCGGATCAGGTTGGCAAAGGTGACAATCCGATCGTGGCGGTAATAACGATCTTTGACGATCGCGGTAATCAGCCCCTGCTGCGCCGCATGCTTCAGCACCTGACGCATGGTCTGCTCGTCGGTGGCGGTTTCACGGGCCAGGTCGCGCACCCACCAGGGCTCGTCGCCGAACAGCAGGGTCGCTTTTTCCCACACGGCCTGCTGCGCCGGGGTAAAGCCCGCCTTGTGATCCGGCAGGTGTAGCCAGCCGTGGTAGCTGTGCAGCTCCCCGCTCTCGCGCATCCGCTCGATCAGCAGCAGAACCAGGGCCTCGTCTTCCATCGGCAGAGCCATGCGCCGCAGGCGTTCCCGCCCGGGGCCAGGTTCATCCTGATGCTGCTGATGATAGGTCGCCAGCACCTCCAGAATTTTACGCTGCCAGCGCGCTGCGACAGCGGTGTTTAACAGACCGGAACCGGCCTGGATAAACTCCGGCTGTTGGGTCAGCTGGCGCAGGCCCTCTCCGCTGAGCTGGCGTGCCCAGCCAAACGCATCCAGATTTACCGCCCCGCGCTCGAGATGTACCCGCAATGCAGCATGGTCATCCGTCGCCGGTGCCAGCGTGGCCAGCCACTGCAGGTACTCCGGCTTGCGCTTCCCGCGACGCGGCGGGTTGAGGGTCACTACCCGCGCTCCGGCCAGGGTGACGCGGGCTGAAATATCCCGCAGCACCAGCCGATCGTTGTCGACCAGCCACAGCGGGGCATCAAAGACCAGCTCCGCCAGTTCCCCCTCCAGCAGCGAGACGCGGCCGGTGACGTGGCTAGCGGCATGGTGAATATGCAGCGGCTGCCACTGCGCCAGCGGCACGTCGCCTTGCAGCGTGACGATCGCTCGCGTGGTCGGCTCCGGCGGCGCGTCGGCCAGCAGCCAGTCGCCGCGGTTCAGCGCCGCTTTTTCCGCGTCGCCCACCAGGTTGAGGGCAATGCGCTGCCCGGCATGGGCCTGCTCAGCAGACTGGTTTTGCGCGTGCAGCCCACGAATACGCACCGGCTTATTGACCCCGGTCAGCCACAGGCTATCCCCTACCCGCACTTCGCCCGACAGCGCTGTACCGGTGACGACCAGACCGGCCCCTTTCACGGTAAAGGCGCGGTCGATGGCCAGACGGAAACGGTGATGATCCGCATGGGCGCGGGCCGGAAGCTGTTGCAGATGGGCGCGTAGGGCGTCAATGCCCCGCCCCTCGGTGGCGACGGTGATAAACAGCGTCGCGTCGGCAAAGCCAAAGTCGCGCAGGGTAGCGAGCACCTCGTCGCGCACCGCCTCCACCCGGGCGTCGTCAACGCGATCGGCTTTGGTCAGGGCCACCGTCAGCTGCGGGTTGCCGGTCAGCTGGAGGATCTGCAGGTGCTCGCGCGTCTGCGCCATCACTCCGTCATCGCAGGCCACCACCAGCAGGGCGTGGTCGATCCCGCCGACACCCGCCAGCATGTTGGACAAAAACTTTTCGTGCCCCGGCACGTCGATAAACCCCAGCACCCGGCCATCCGGCTGGGGCCAGTAGGCATAACCCAGATCGATGGTCATGCCGCGCTTTTTCTCTTCCGGCAGGCGGTCGGCGTTGACGCCGGTGATCGCCTGCAGCAGGGTGGTTTTGCCGTGGTCAACATGACCGGCAGTGGCAATAATCATCTCAACAACATCTCCAGAAACAGTGCTTCATCTTCCAGACAGCGTAAATCCAGCCACAGACGCCCGTCCTTTATCCGCCCCAGCACCGGCACCGGCAGCGATCGCCAGCGTAGCGCCAGCGCCTCCAGCTGTGCGCCGCGCCCGTCGCGCGGGGTAAAGGTCAGGGCCGCCCCCGGCAGGCGATCCACCGGCAGCGATCCGCTGCCCGGCTGGGACAGGCACGCTTCCACGCGAACCTCAAAGTCAGGGTAGTGCGGTGCGATCCGGGCCTGCAGTTGCTCCCCCTGACGCTGGATCGCAGCGGCGTCGCGGCTCAACAGGCGCAACGTCGGCAGGCGTTCGACCAGCGTCTCCGGATGGAGATAGAGGCGTAAGGTCGCCTCCAGCGCGGCGAGGGTCATTTTATCCGCGCGCAGGGCGCGTTTCAGTGGGTGCTGTTGCAATCTGGCGATCAGGTCGCGCTTACCAACGATGATCCCGGCCTGCGGGCCGCCTAATAACTTGTCGCCCGAGAAGCTCACCAGGCTGACGCCAGCGGCAATTAACGCCTGCGGCATCGGCTCTTTCGGCAGGCCATAGCGGCTGAGATCCACCAGCGAACCGCTGCCGAGATCGACCACCACAGGCACCTCTCTCTCCTGGCCGATGCGCACCAGATCCGCCTCGTCAACAGCATGGGTGAAGCCTTCAATATGGTAATTGCTGGTATGGACCTTCATCAGCAGGGCGGTGTTGTCATTGATGGCCGCCGCGTAGTCCCGCTCGTGGGTGCGGTTGGTGGTGCCCACTTCCCGCAGCTGACACCCGGCCTGGGTCATCACGTCCGGGATGCGAAACGCGCCGCCGATCTCCACCAGCTCGCCGCGGGAGACCACCACCTCTTTCCCGCTGGCGGTCGCGGCCAGCATCAGCAGCACCGCCGCAGCGTTGTTATTCACAATGCAGGCATCTTCCGCGCCGGTGAGCTGGCACAGCAGCGCCGCCAGCGGTCGGTCGCGATGACCGCGCCCGGCCCCGTCAAGATCGTACTCCAGGGTAACCGGCGTCTGCATCGCCTGGGTTACCGCAGCCACTGCCTCCTGAGCCAGCAGCGCGCGTCCCAGATTGGTGTGCAGCACCGTTCCCGTCAGGTTGATGACCGGGCGCAGGCCCGGCGCGTCGTCCGTCGCCAGCCGTTTTTCGGTCTCCTGCGCCCAGTCGTCACACCAGGCCGGCAGGCGGTGGTCGGCGCGGATCCCGGCGCGGGCTTCGTCCTGCAACAGGCGTAAGGTCTCGACCGTTCGGCTGTGACCAAAACGGGCAATAACGGTGGAAAGACGGGCGTCGCGAAGCAGACGATCGGTCGCGGGAAGTTGGCTATAGAGTGCGTGCTGAGTAGTCATGGAAGCGCCTGACGGTTGGGTATCTTCCCCCCTCCCGACGGGAGAGGGAGTCAATGTCAGGGCGATTGTACCGCGTCCGGCAAGGAAGTGTTATCGACGACATCAAGCCTTTGGCGGTTCGGTGCGGGCGAAGCTTTCGCGCTGGAAGAGGGTTTCTGCCAGCTTGACCAGCAGCGGACGATCTACGCACCAGCCCGGCGAGACGCGACGGAAATTGAGGTAGCCAATGGCGCAGGCAATGGCGATGGTCGCCAGGTTAACGCTGTCGGTGCCAATTTTACCTTCGCGAATCAGCTGTTCACAGTGATCCAGACTGCGGGCGATTTTCTCCCGCTGGCGCAGCAGCTCGCTCTCGGACTGCTGTGCCGCCGGACGCGCCTGCTCGCGCACCGAGGCCAGGGCCGCATCCATGATCCCGTCCGCCAGCGCCTCGATTTGGCGGATAGCCAGCGCAGCTTTGGGGTCGCGGGGGATCATCGCCGGGGCGATATCCAGCAGTTCGATATAGCTGGCAATGATCGGCGAATCGAACCAGTGCTCCCCGTCATCGGTCACCAGCGCCGGGACTTTCCCCAGCGGATTGTAGTGCGCGACACCGTTGTCGGCCTGATAGGGCTGCTCGTTTACAAATTCGAAGGTGATGCCTTTCTCCAGCAGAAGAATGGAGATTTTACGCACGAAGGGACTGGTATAGCTGCCGATGAGTTTCATTGCCTGCTCCTTATTCGCCAACAAAAGGATAAGTATGGCCCAGGCAAAGAAAAAAGGCAGGCTATGCGTATCGCAAGCCTGCCTGTGAAGGGATTAATGGTCGAGATAGAGGTAGTGCATCCAGCTGGTCATACGCAACAGGACTTTACGCATCACCGAGACGTGCGAGAAGTGGTCGGAATAAACCGCGACCTGGGCGTAGATGCCGTCCGGCAGCGCGTCCACGTCGGCGTTCGGCTCCAGCTCGATGGTGCCCAGCACGCCATCCGTACCCGGCACCACCGTCAGGGCCTGCAGCGCACCCTGGGCCTGGTAAGAGCCGCCCGGCACCACCGGCAGAATGCTGGTGAGCTTACCGGAGAAGACCTGGCCTGGCAGAGCATTGAATACCACTTCCGCTTCATCGCCCGGTTTCAGACGCAGTAACGAGTTCTGGCGGAACTGCGCCACGATCTGCCGTTTCTGCTCAGGGATAAACACCATCACCGGGCGCAGCGGCAGAGAGGCTGCGTAGGTTCCCGGGCGGATCAGCACCTGGGTGACATAGCCGTTGCTTGGCGCACGGATAATGGTCTGATCCAGGTTGTACTGCGCTTCCGCTAACTGGGCGCGAAGCGAGGCAATCTGCGACTGCTCACCGTTTGACATGCTGTCTAACTGGCTCTGGATCTGGGTTTGTTCCGCCACAGAGCCTTTCACCATGGCGTCCTGCGCCAGGTAGTTTTGCCGCGCGTTATCGATATCGCTTTCAGAGAATGGATTGACCTTCGCCTGGCTGCCTTTCATATAACGCTGATAATCTTTGAACAGACGATCGCGCTCGGCAGAGACGCGGGTGGTATTCGACTGGGCTTCCGCAAGCTGTGCTTTCAGTACCTTGATATTGTGCGTCGCGGTGACCAGGTCAGCCTGCAGACGAGTGACGCGGGCCTGATAGCGGCTCGGATCGATTTTAAATAACACGTCGCCCTTTTTAATAAGCTGGTTATTTTTATCCGTAACTTCACTCACCACCCCCGTGACCTGCGGAGTAATAGGAATAGAAATAACCGCTTTCTGCGCCGTAAACGTATACGGGTGGTTATAGTTCATTAATAAAATAAGCCCGGCCACAATAAACACGCCGCCTAATGTCGCGGTGGCTAACGTCCACTGGTTAACCGGAATACGAAATATTTTAAAGATGGCCCATGCAAAGGCGACATAGGTCAGGATGATCAACAGATCCATGATTAGCGCTCCGACGTGTTCTTATCAGCAGTGGGTTGCACTGCGGCCAGTTTGTGTTCCAGCTCGGCGACGCGCTTTGCCAGCGCATCGACGTCGGGGCTACGTTCCGGCGGCTGCATGTGGTTCTGCATCCCCCAGCCACGCTCTGGCTGGTAGAGCGTGGCCCAAATCCACAGAAATGGCCAAATGGCATGCAGCGTAAACAGGCTAATCCACCCCGCCGTGTGGATCGCATCGGCATGGGGATGGTTGCGCTTTTTGGCAATGTTATAAGGAATGTCATGGATAGCGATGATTCCATAAAAAAGAACCAGGAAGACAAAAATCAACACACCCAGCGCAAAATAGTTGAGAAACATATTTGCCTCACTAAATAAATCGTAAACTCATTAAAATAATTAAATGGGTAGCAGCCAAATTAATTAATGGTTAAGCACACGAATATGTACTTATTATTTCAGAGCCGGGGAGTATGATTTTTTCTTATATCTCCATGCAAGTTTAGAAGCGTGACAAAATATATCCTGAATAATAATAGACTTAAGTTTACAGTATCAGCTTAATCCAGCTTAGCGCTTTTCGCCATACCATATTCTGGTACTATTTTTTTAGCGATAAGTGTTGCTTACTTACATCCTGGCGCTGATGGGTTAAACAGATGTTGCCGTCGATCACATACAGAGAATTCCGTATAAAAATATTTTGTGGAATCGATCACACTCCGGAAACAAACTCACGACAACTAAATGTGATTTATTTCACATTTTAGCCGTCAAACTGCCGCTTTTGCGGCCATTGTATTTTTTTTACACTTCATTTTTGTGATAGAGATCACTCCAATCATTATCACACCCCCTATATTTACGTGATCTAAATCACACTATTTTGCCCTGTCTGGACAGGTAAACTATTAAGTGCCAAATTTCACCTCATCAGAACAGGGCTGGGCAACCTCTGCCACCGCATTAACAACAAACCTCGGGCTCTAAGCCTGCGTTAACAAAAAGAAGGGGTGTTTTATGTCATCCGATTTCAAGATCAAAGTACAAAGCTTTGGTCGATTCCTCAGCAACATGGTGATGCCAAATATCGGCGCGTTTATCGCGTGGGGTATCATCACCGCGTTATTTATTCCGACAGGGTGGTTGCCTAACGAAACGCTGGCGAAACTTGTTGGCCCAATGATCACCTATCTGCTGCCGCTGCTCATCGGTTATACCGGTGGTCGTCTGGTAGGCGGCGACCGCGGTGGCGTGGTCGGTGCGATCACCACCATGGGCGTGATCGTCGGTGCGGATATGCCAATGTTCCTCGGTGCCATGATTGCCGGTCCTCTGGGCGGCTGGGCGATTAAGAAGTTCGACGTCTGGGTTGATGGTAAAATCAAATCCGGCTTCGAAATGCTGGTGAACAACTTCTCTGCCGGCATCATCGGCATGATCCTGGCGATTCTGGCGTTCCTCGGCATTGGCCCGGCAGTTGAAGTGCTCTCCAAACTGCTGGCGGCGGGCGTTAACTTCATGGTTGCCCACGACATGCTGCCGCTGGCGTCCATCTTTGTTGAACCGGCGAAAATCCTGTTCCTCAACAACGCCATCAACCACGGGATCTTCTCCCCGCTGGGTATTCAGCAGTCCCATGACCTCGGCAAATCCATCTTCTTCCTGATTGAAGCGAACCCGGGTCCGGGTATGGGCGTGCTGCTGGCGTATATGTTCTTTGGTCGCGGTAGCGCTAAGCAGTCTGCTGGCGGTGCGGCTATCATCCACTTCCTCGGTGGTATCCACGAAATTTACTTCCCGTACGTGCTGATGAACCCACGTCTGATCCTCGCCGTTATCCTCGGCGGTATGACTGGCGTGTTCACGCTGAGCGTGCTGGGCGGCGGTCTGGTGTCCCCTGCTTCCCCGGGCTCTATCCTGGCGGTACTGGCGATGACCCCGAAAGGTGCCTACTTCGCTAACATCGCGGCTATCTGTGCGGCCATGGCGGTCTCCTTCGTGGTCTCAGCTATCCTGCTGAAAACCAGCAAAGTGAAAGAAGAAGACGATATCGAAGCGGCAACCCGTCGTATGCAGGACATGAAATCTCAGTCTAAAGGTGTTGCTGCAACGCCACTGACCGCGGGTGATGTCTCTAACGACCTGAGCCACGTGCGTAAAATCATCGTTGCCTGCGACGCCGGTATGGGTTCCAGCGCCATGGGTGCGGGCGTGCTGCGTAAGAAAGTGGCGGATGCCGGTCTGTCTCAGATCTCCGTCACCAACAGCGCGATTAACAGCCTGCCGCCGGATGTTGACCTGGTCATCACCCACCGCGACCTGACCGAGCGTGCGATGCGCCAGGTTCCGCAGGCGCAGCACATTTCGCTGACCAACTTCCTCGACAGCGGCCTCTACACCAGCCTGACCGAGCGTCTGGTAGCCGCACAACGTCACGAAAACAACGAAGTGAAAGTACGTACCAGCCTGCAGGACAGCTTCGACGAGAGCAACAGCCACCTGTTCCGTCTGGGTGCGGAGAACATCTTCCTTGGCCGTACCGCGAGCCATAAAGAAGAAGCGATTCGCTTTGCCGGTGAGCAACTGGTGAAAGGCGGCTACGTGCAGCCGGAATATGTTGAAGCGATGCTGGAACGTGAAAAACTGACGCCGACCTACCTGGGCGAATCCATTGCGGTGCCGCACGGTACGGTAGACGCGAAAGATCGCGTTCTGAAAACCGGCGTGGTGTTCTGTCAGTACCCGGCAGGCGTGCGCTTCGGTGAAGAAGAAGATGACATCGCCCGTCTGGTGATTGGTATCGCCGCTCGCAATAACGAGCACATCCAGGTGATTACCAGCCTGACTAACGCTCTGGACGATGAGACCGTTATCGAACGTCTGGCAAATACCACCAGCGTCGAAGAAGTCCTGGCGCTGTTGAACAAGTAAGTTTTTCCCTTCCCTCTCCCCGGTGGGGAGAGGGCTAGGGTGAGGGGCAAATTCGCGTGGTTCCTCACCCCAGCCCTCTCGGGTAACAACATTGATGAAGGTTAATACAATGAAAGCATTACATTTCGGCGCAGGTAATATTGGTCGTGGTTTTATCGGCAAACTGCTGGCAGACGCGGGCATTACGCTGACATTCGCGGATGTTAATCAGACGGTACTGGATGCCCTGAATGCCCGTCATAGCTATCAGGTGCATGTGGTGGGTGAAAACGAGCAGGTTGAAACCGTAACCGGCGTGAACGCGGTCAGCAGCATTGGCGACGAGGTTATTGACCTGATCGCCAGCGTTGATCTGGTCACCACCGCGGTCGGCCCGGTTGTGCTGGAGCGCATCGCCCCGGCCGTCGCCAAAGGGCTGGCAAAACGTAAGGCCCAGGGTAACGACACCCCGCTGAACATTATCGCCTGTGAGAATATGGTGCGCGGCACCACCCAGCTGAAAGGTCATGTCATGGCCGCGGTGGCTGACGAAGATAAAGCCTGGGTTGAAGAGCACGTAGGCTTTGTCGATTCCGCCGTGGACCGCATCGTTCCGCCGTCGGCCTCCGCGACCCACGATCCGCTGGAAGTGACCGTGGAAACCTTCAGCGAATGGATCGTCGACAAAACCCAGTTCAAAGGCGCGCTGCCAGAGATCGCTGGGATGGAATTAACTGATAACCTGATGGCATTTGTCGAACGTAAACTCTTCACGCTGAACACCGGGCATGCTATAACCGCCTACCTCGGTAAATTAGCCGGTCATCAGACCATTCGTGACGCCATTCTCGATGAGAACGTTCGCGCCGTGGTAAAAGGTGCAATGGACGAGAGCGGCGCGGTACTGATTCAACGCTACGGTTTTGATGCCGATAAGCATGCGGCATATATTCAGAAAATCCTCGGTCGTTTTGAAAACCCGTATCTGAAAGATGACGTTGAGCGCGTGGGTCGCCAGCCGCTGCGTAAGCTGAGTGCGGGCGATCGTCTGATCAAGCCGCTGCTCGGTACGCTGGAATATGGTCTGCCGCACACCAGCCTGGTGAAAGGCATTGCCGCCGCGATGCACTACCGTAGCGAAGAAGATCCGCAGGCGCAGGAGCTGGCACAGCTGATTGACGAGCAAGGACCACAGGCCGCGCTGGCGCAGGTATCCGGTCTGGATGCCAACAGCGACGTGGTTGTGGAGGCGGTAAAAAACTACAACGCAACCAAATGATGCAGGAACTGGCGCAGGTCATCCTGCGCCCGGAATATAGATTGTCAGATATGCAGGCAATAATGGAACAAACCCAGGCCTTTGAAAACCGTGTGCTGGAGCGTCTGAATGCTGGCAAAACCGTTCGAAGTTTCCTGATATCCGCCGTCGAGTTATTAACCGAGGCGGTGAATATCCTGGTGCTTCAGGTGTTTCGCAAAGACGACTACGCGGTGAAATACGCAGTTGAACCGTTGCTCGACGGCGACGGTCCCTTGGGCGATTTATCCGTGCGTCTGAAACTGATCTATGGCCTTGGCGTTATCAGCCGTCATGAGTATGAAGATGCCGAGCTGCTGATGGCGCTGCGCGAAGAGTTGAATCACGACGGCAACGAGTATGCGTTTACCGATGACGAGATCCTCGGCCCGCTTGGGGAGCTGCACTGCGTGACCGCCCTGCCCCCGTCGCCGCATTTTGATATCAGCGACCCGGAGCTGTACGCGATGCAGAAGCAGCGTTACCAGCAGATTGTCCGCTCCACCATGGTCCTTTCCCTGACTGAGCTGATTTCCCGAATCAGCTTAAAAAAAGCGTTTCAGAAGTAAGCCTGCGCACATTGGTGTATCCTTCCCTATAATATCCCCCGTTTTTAGAGCTATATGTGATGAAAGAAGTCGAAAAGAACGAAATTAAACGCCTGAGCGACCGCCTGGATTTGATCCGCCACCAGCAGGCCGACCTGTCTCTGGTTGAGGCTGCTGAAAAGTATGCCGAGCTGGAAAAAGAGAAAGCGACGCTGGAAACCGAAATCGAGCGTCTGCGCGGCGTGAAAGAGCAGAAGCTGAGCAAAGAAGCGCAGAAGCTGTCAAACCTGCCATTCCGCCGTGCGATCACCAAGAAAGAACAGGCCGATATGGGCAAGCTGAAGAAAAGCGTGCGCGGTCTGGTGGTTGTCCACCCGATGACCGAGCTGGGTCGTGAGATGGGCCTGAAAGAGATGACAGGTTTTAGTAAGACCGAGTTCTGATTTATCGCCGGGTGGCGCGATGCTTGCCCGGCCTGCTGTTCCCCTCCCCCTTCATAATTGGCCCAACCAATTCTGCAACCAACCCTTCTCTGGTTCACAATTCCATAATCTTTGCTCACAAACACATTGCCGACCAATAACATTTGGTTAACCATTTGTTGTCATTAACCCTACATCACACTATTGGCAGGACCACTTTTACACGCAATGTGACGCCGAGATGAGCACAGACTCACCGGGTTGCAGCAGTGTGGTCCTCGGGAGACCTGCAATGAGCCTCTGGCAACAAAACTACGATCCGGCAGGCAATATCTGGCTATCCAGCCTGATTGCCTCGCTTCCTATCCTGTTCTTCTTCTTCGCGCTGATTAAACTCAAGCTGAAGGGCTATCTCGCCGCGACCTATACCGTCGCTATCGCCCTGATGGTGGCGCTGTTCTTCTACAAAATGCCGGTGGATCGCGCCCTTGCCTCGGTCATCTATGGCTTCTTCTACGGTCTGTGGCCGATCGCGTGGATCATCATTGCCGCGGTCTTCGTCTATAAAATCTCGGTGAAAACCGGGCAGTTCGACATCATTCGCTCGTCGATTCTTTCGATTACGCCGGACCAGCGTCTGCAGATGCTGATCGTCGGCTTCTGTTTTGGCGCCTTCCTCGAAGGGGCGGCCGGATTCGGTGCGCCAGTGGCGATTACCGCCGCGCTGCTGGTCGGGCTGGGCTTTAACCCGCTGTATGCCGCTGGCCTGTGTCTGATCGTCAACACCGCGCCGGTGGCCTTTGGCGCAATGGGTATTCCGATTCTGGTGGCCGGACAGGTGACCGGGCTGGACAGCTTCGAGATCGGCCAGATGGTGGGCCGTCAGCTGCCGTTCCTGACCATTATCGTGCTGTTCTGGATCATGGCAATTATGGACGGCTGGCGCGGCGTGAAGGAGACCTGGCCTGCGGTTGTGGTGGCGGGTGGCTCTTTTGCTATTGCCCAGTATCTGAGCTCCAACTTCCTCGGCCCGGAACTGCCGGACATTATCTCCTCCCTGGTCTCGCTGGTCTGTCTGACCCTGTTCCTCAGACGCTGGCAGCCGGTGCGTACCTTCCGCTTTGGCGATATGGGCGCATCGCAGGTGGATATGACCCTGGCCCGCACCCGCTACACGCCGGGACAAATTATCCGCGCCTGGTCGCCGTTCCTGTTCCTGACCGCCACGGTCACCCTGTGGAGTATCCCGCCGTTTAAAGCGCT
Organism: Leclercia tamurae; assembly: GCF_025566055.1. GTDB lineage: Bacteria > Pseudomonadota > Gammaproteobacteria > Enterobacterales > Enterobacteriaceae > Enterobacter > Enterobacter tamurae. The sequence continues at coordinate 175,320 of NZ_JAMHKS010000071.1, read as the reverse complement.
GTTTGCCCCGAACGGCGCGCTGTACGACATGGTAGTGAATATCTCCGTGCCGTTCCTCGATAAAATGGTTGCCCGCATGCCGCCTGTGGTCCACGACGCCACGCCGTATGCTGCGGTGTACAAATTCGACTGGTTCTCTGCCACCGGCACGGCCATCCTGTTTGCCGCTATCCTCTCTATTGTGTGGCTGCGGATGAAACCTGCGGCGGCGGTACAGACCTTTGCCAGTACGCTGAAAGAGCTGGCGCTGCCGATTTACTCCATCGGGATGGTGCTGGCCTTCGCCTTTATCTCTAACTACTCCGGGCTGTCATCGACGCTGGCCCTGGCGCTGGCGCATACCGGCTCCGCGTTTACCTTCTTCTCGCCGTTCCTTGGCTGGCTGGGGGTATTCCTGACCGGGTCGGATACCTCATCGAACGCCCTGTTCGCCGCCCTGCAGGCAACCGCCGCCCAGCAGATTGGCGTCTCGGACGTGCTGCTGGTCGCCGCTAACACCACCGGCGGCGTAACCGGGAAGATGATCTCGCCGCAGTCCATTGCCATCGCCTGTGCGGCGGTAGGTCTGGTGGGCAAAGAGTCGGATCTGTTCCGCTTTACCGTTAAGCACAGCCTGATATTCACCTGCATGGTGGGGGTGATCACCACCCTGCAGGCTTACGTCTTAACCTGGATGATCCCATGATAGTGATGCCCAGACGCCTGTCCGACGAGATCGCCTCTCGCGTGCGGGCGCTGATTGAAGAACAGCAGCTGGAGGCGGGCATGAAGTTGCCCGCCGAGCGCCAGCTTGCCGCCCAGCTTGGCGTGTCACGCAACTCGCTGCGCGAAGCCTTAGCGACCCTGGTCAGCGACGGGGTTTTGCTGAGCCGTCGCGGCGGCGGGACCTTTGTGCGCTGGCAGCAGGAGGCGTGGTCGGAACAGGCGATCGTCCAGCCGCTGAAAACCTTAATGGCCAACGACCCGGACTACAGCTTCGATATTCTCGAAGCCCGTCACGCCATCGAAGCCAGCACCGCCTGGCATGCGGCCATGCGGGCGACAGAAGCTGACAAAGAGAAGCTCAAAGCCTGCTTCGAGGCAACACAAAGCAGCGACCCGGATATCGCCTCGCAGGCGGATGTGCGTTTTCATCTGGCGATTGCCGAGGCCTCGCACAACGTTGTTCTGCTCCAGACCATGCGCGGCTTCTTTGATCTGCTGCAATCCTCCGTCAAGCAGAGTCGTCAGCGTATGTATCTGGTGCCGCCGGTCTTTGCGCAGCTGACCGAGCAGCACGAAGCGGTGCTGAACGCCATTCTTACCGGGGATGCCGAAGCGGCCCGTCAGGCGATGATGGCGCATCTGGGCTTCGTGCATACCACCATCAAACAATTCGATGAAGATCAGGCCCGACAGGCGCGTATTACCCGTCTGCCTGGCGACAACGCTATTTCCAGGGAGAACAAAGTATGATCATTTCCGCAGCCAGTGACTATCGCGCCGCAGCGCAGCGCATCCTGCCCCCGTTCCTGTTTCACTACATTGACGGCGGGGCTTACTCGGAATACACCCTGCGCCGCAATGTGGAAGATCTGTCCCAGGTGGCCCTGCGCCAGCGCGTCCTGAAGAATATGTCCGACCTGAGCCTTGAGACGACGCTGTTCAACGAAACGCTCTCCATGCCGGTAGCCCTCGCCCCCGTCGGGCTGTGCGGCATGTACGCCCGTCGCGGTGAAGTGCAGGCCGCCGCAGCCGCCGATGCCAAAGGCATTCCCTTTACTCTCTCCACCGTCTCGGTCTGCCCGATTGAAGAGGTCGCCCCGACCATCAAGCGTCCGATGTGGTTCCAGCTGTATGTCCTGCGCGATCGCGGCTTTATGCGTAATGCTCTGGAGCGCGCCAAAGCGGCGGGCTGTTCGACGCTGGTGTTTACCGTCGATATGCCGACGCCCGGCGCACGCTATCGCGATGCCCATTCCGGGATGAGCGGCGCGAACGCGGCGATGCGCCGTTACTGGCAGGCAATGACCCATCCGCAGTGGGCGTGGGATGTGGGGGTCAATGGCCGCCCGCACGATCTGGGAAATATCTCTGCCTATCTGGGTAAACCGACCGGGCTGGAAGATTACATTGGCTGGCTGGCGAATAACTTCGATCCGTCGATCTCGTGGAAAGACCTGGAGTGGATCCGTGAGTTCTGGGATGGCCCGATGGTGATCAAGGGGATCCTCGATCCGGAAGATGCCCGCGACGCGGTGCGCTTTGGTGCCGACGGCATCGTGGTGTCGAACCACGGCGGCCGCCAGCTGGACGGGGTGCTCTCCTCAGCCCGCGCCCTGCCCGCCATAGCCGACGCGGTGAAGGGCGATATCGCGATTCTGGCGGACTCCGGGATCCGCAACGGTCTGGACGTGGTGCGTATGATTGCCCTCGGCGCCGATACCGTCCTGCTGGGCCGGGCTTATCTCTATGCGCTGGCGACCCACGGCCAGGCGGGGGTGGCAAATCTGCTTAATCTGATCGAGAAAGAGATGAAGGTGGCGATGACCCTGACCGGGGCGAAATCCATCCCTGAGATCAGCAAGGAGATGCTGGTGCAGGAGCTGAGCAAGATCCCCGCCGGGCTGGCACCGTTGGCGCAGGGGGACGCGGCGTAGTGAAAATGCTATTCTGCCCCCGCAAATTAAGGGGGCAGCATGCTTAACATCGTCTTATTCGAACCAGAAATTCCACCCAATACCGGCAATATCATCCGCCTGTGCGCCAATACCGGGTTCCGTCTGCATATCATTGAGCCGATGGGCTTTACCTGGGATGACAAGCGCCTGCGCCGCGCCGGGCTGGATTATCATGAATTTACCGCCGTGGTTCGCCATCAGGACCTGGGCGCATTTATGGATACGGAAAAGCCGGAACGGATTTTTGCCCTGACGACCAAAGGGACGCCTGCGCACAGCGCGGTAAGCTATCAGGAAGGCGACTATCTGCTGTTTGGCCCGGAAACGCGCGGTCTGCCGGCTACCATTCTCGATGCCCTGCCTGCTGAACAAAAAATTCGTATTCCGATGATGCCGGACAGCCGCAGCATGAACCTGTCAAATGCGGTGTCGGTGGTGGTGTATGAAGCCTGGCGCCAGCTGGGATATGCCGGCGCGATATTACGGTAGAGGCAGGCCCGGTAAGCGTAGCGCCACCGGGCGTTTACTTAAATGCCGTCGCCATATTCAAAGGTATGGTGGCCGTTGAAGAACTGATCCATATCCATCGCCGGTTTATCGCTGTCCGGCCTGCCGACAATACGCGCCGGAACGCCTGCGGCGGTGGTATGCGGCGGTACAGGTTGCAACACCACCGAACCGGCGCCAATTTTCGCCCCGCGCCCGACTTCGATATTGCCCAGAATCTTCGCGCCCGCGCCAATCATCACCCCTTCACGGATTTTCGGGTGGCGATCGCCGCTGGTTTTGCCGGTCCCGCCGAGGGTCACGGACTGCAGGATCGAGACGTCGTTTTCAATCACCGCCGTTTCACCCACCACAATCCCGGTGGCGTGGTCGAGCATGATCCCGCGGCCAATCTTCGCCGCCGGGTGGATATCCACCTGGAAGCTCACCGAGACCTGGTTTTGCAGGAAAATCGCCAGCGCGCGGCGGCCTTCGTTCCACAGCCAGTGGCCGATACGGTAGGACTGCAAAGCGTGGAAACCTTTCAGATAGAGCAGCGGCGTGGAGTATTTGTCCACCGCCGGGTCACGATTGCGTACCGCCTGGATATCATACGCGGCGGAGGCGATCATCTCCGGGTCGGCGGCATAGGCCTCTTCCACCACTTCACGAATGGCGATGGCCGGCATGATCGGGGAAGCCAGTTTGTTGGCGAGCATATAGCTCAGGGCGCTGCCGAGGTTTTCGTGCTTGAGTAGCGTCGCGTGGTAGAAACTGGCGAGCATCGGCTCACAGTCGGCCAGAGCCCGGGCTTCGGCTTTAATATTGTTCCAGACGATATCCAGTTCTTCACACGGCATTGCTTACTCCAGACGTAATGATAATGACCGGCCAGTTCTTTGCCGGCCGGGTCATTCAGGTGATAACGCTTTCCTGCAGTTAATTGCTGCTACGCTCGTCCTTGCGTGCACGACCTAATAAGGTCAATGCTGCCTCGCGCGCATTTTTTCCGCAATACAATACCTGATAAATTTCCTCGGTTATTGGCATTTCGACACCAAAGCGGTGTGCCAACTCGCGGACTTCTTTGGTATTGCGGTAGCCTTCCACCACCTGGCCGATCTTCTCCTGCGCGCCGATAACATCCATGCCCTGTCCGAGCATCATGCCAAAACGACGGTTACGCGACTGGTTGTCGGTACAGGTCAGCACCAGATCGCCTAACCCTGCCATCCCCATAAAGGTGGCCGGATCGGCACCCAGCGCCGCGCCCAGACGGGACATTTCGGTCAGGCCACGGGTAATCAGCGCCGTACGCGCGTTCGCGCCAAAGCCGATACCGTCGGACATGCCCGCACCGATCGCGATAACGTTCTTCACCGCACCGCCGAGCTGAACGCCGATAAAATCGGGATTGCTGTAGACGCGGAAGCTTTTACCGCAGTGCAGCAGCTGCTGCAGATCGTCCGCAAAGGTCTCGTCGGTCGAGGCCAGCGAGATAGCCGTCGGCAGCCCCGCTGCCAGCTCTTTCGCAAAGGTCGGGCCGGAGATCACCGCCAGCGGAATGGCATCACCCAGCGCTTCGCGGGCGACATCCTGCAGCAGGCGGCCGGTCTCGGCTTCCAGCCCTTTGGTGGCCCAGACCACGCGCGCATCGTCACGCATCAGCGGTTTAATCTGTCGCAGCACCTGGCCAAACACGTGGCTCGGCACAACGATCAGAATATTACGGCTGGCGGCCAGCGCGGTTGCCAGGTCGCTTTCAAGATGCAGTGAGTCAGGGAAAGGCACATCAGGGAGGAACGCAACGTTGCAGCGATCGGCTTCTAACGTCGCGATATGTTTAGGATCGTGGCCCCAGAGAACCACTTCGTGACCATTTCTTGCCAGCGTGATAGCAAGAGCGGTGCCGTAAGAGCCGGCACCGATCACAGTCATTGACGCATTGACAGTACTCATCAGGCATCCTGATGTTGTTCAGTACCTTCGCCAGCTTGCTGCTGCAGATAGTTCATGAACAGCGCATCGAAGTTCACCGGCGCAAGGTTCAGTTGCGGGAACGTACCACGGGAAACCAGGCTGGTGATGCATTCGCGGGCATACGGGAACAGGATGTTCGGGCAGTATGCACCCAGGCAATGCGCCATCTGATTACCTTCGATGCCGCCAATGGAGAAGATGCCGCCCTGCTGTACTTCGCACAGGAATGCAGTCTCTTCGCCCAGAGAGGCGGTTACGGTAACACGCAGTACGACTTCATACACATCATCCGCCAGTTGGGTGGATGCGGTATCCAGATCAAGTTTAACCTCTGGCTGCCAGTCTTTCTGGAAAACATGCGGCGCATTTGGTGCTTCGTAGGAGACGTCTTTGGTGTAAATGCGCTGGATCTGGAAAGTCATCTCGGTGTTGTTTTGTTCTGACATGGAAATACCCTTTTTAATTGTCCTAAAACGCCTTAGCGCAGCAGCGGATCGAGTCCACCGCGCGCGTCAAGCGCATACAAGTCATCACAGCCGCCAATGTGCTGCGCATCGATAAAAATCTGCGGAACCGTCGTACGGCCACTACGTTTAATCATCTCTTCGCGCTTCGCAGCGTCGCCATCGATAGGCAGTTCCTGGAAGGCTACGCCTTTGCTGTCCAGCAGCGCTTTCGCACGATGGCAGAACGGACAGGTCACTTTGGTATAGATCTCGATATTGGCCATGTTCAGTCTCCTGTTTACTTACCGCGAACCAGAGGCAGGTTCTCACCGCTCCAGCCAGAGATGCCGTCTTTCAGGACAGTGACGTTTGCAAAGCCTGCTTTGACAAGGGTATTTGCTGGCTCCTGAGCCTGCATCCCGGTGCCGTCGACGACAATAATAGGTTTGTCTTTATGCTTTTCCAGTTCGCCAAGATTATTGGCTTTGATTTCGGCTGGCAGCAGGTTAATCGCACCTGCAATATGGCCTTTGCGGAAATCGTCACGCTGACGCAGATCGACAACCACTGCCTCTTCTTTATTGATAAGACGCGTGGCTTCGCCGCGGGTGATCACCTTCACTTTAGAGGTGAGGCCTTTGAACGTGGTGAAAAGTACGGCTGCCAGTAGGCCAATCCACGCGATACAAAGTATGGGGTGACGGCTGACAAATTGCATAATTTCTTGCATGGGGGGTAACGACTCCCGACTGAGTGAATAAAAAACCAGGACAGGAGTATACCTGTGCGTTGTGGCAAATACAGCCAGCGACAATAAGCTAATCCATTTTCTGCGTACTGCCACGAAAAAAAAGACCAAAATTCCCCTATCCTTACCCTTACCCCCGTGGTTTCTTTGATCTTCTGCGGCTATTTGATCGATTCAGCTGTAGTAAAATTACGCAAATTTTTTGTCTTTTGAGCAAAGAGGTTGTCGCAATGTCGGTTTCTAAAAAACCTATGGTACTGATGATTCTGGATGGCTACGGTTATCGCGAAGATCAGCAGGATAACGCCATTTTCAACGCTAAAACCCCGGTCATGGATGCACTGTGGGCCCAACGTCCTCACACGCTGATTGATGCGTCCGGTCTGGAAGTGGGTCTGCCCGATCGCCAGATGGGCAACTCCGAAGTTGGACATGTCAACCTGGGTGCCGGGCGCATTGTTTATCAGGATCTGACCCGTCTGGATGTTGAAATTAAAGAACGCACCTTCTTTGCAAACCCGGTGCTGACTGGCGCAGTTGAGAAAGCCGCCGCCGCAGGCAAAGCGGTACACATTATGGGTCTGCTCTCCGCCGGTGGCGTCCACAGCCACGAAGATCACATCATGGCAATGGTCGAGCTGGCCGCGGAAAAGGGCGCAGACAAAATCTATCTGCACGCCTTCCTTGATGGTCGCGATACCCCACCGCGCAGCGCTGAATCCTCCCTGAAAGCCTTTGAAGACAAGTTTGCCGCCCTCGGTAAAGGCCGCGTGGCGTCCATCATTGGCCGCTACTACGCCATGGACCGCGACAACCGTTGGGATCGCGTCGAGCAGGCCTACAATCTGCTGGTTGAGGCTAAAGGCGAGTTCCAGGCAAATACCGCCGTTGCCGCGCTGGAAGCCGCTTACGCCCGCGATGAAAACGACGAATTCGTGAAAGCGACCGTGATCCGTGCCGAAGGCCAGGCCGATGCCGCGATGGAAGACGGCGACGCGCTGATCTTCATGAACTTCCGCGCTGACCGCGCCCGCGAAATCACCCGCGCCTTCGTCAATGCTGACTTCGACGGCTTCGCCCGTAAAAAAGTGGTCAAGCTGGGCGATTTCGTGATGCTGACCGAATATGCCGCCGACATTAAAGCGCCGTGCGCCTATCCGCCGTCATCGCTGGCCAATACCTTCGGCGAGTGGATGGCGAAGCACGACAAGACCCAGCTGCGCATCTCCGAAACCGAGAAATACGCACACGTCACCTTCTTCTTTAACGGCGGCGTGGAAGAGTCGTTCAAAGGCGAAGATCGCATTCTGATCAACTCCCCGAAAGTGGCGACCTACGATCTGCAGCCGGAGATGAGCTCTGCCGAGCTGACCGAAAAGCTGATCGCAGCTATCGAAAGCGGCAAATACGACACCATCATCTGTAACTACCCGAACGGCGACATGGTTGGCCATACCGGGGTGATGGAAGCGGCGATCAAAGCCATTGAAGCGCTGGATGAATGCATTGCGCAGGTCACCAAAGCTGTGGAAGCCGTTGGCGGCCAGATGCTGATCACCGCAGACCACGGCAACGCCGAGCAGATGCGCGATCCGGCCACCGGTCAGGCGCACACCGCGCACACCAACCTGCCGGTACCAATGATTTATGTCGGTGATAAATCAGTTAAAGCAGTGGATGGCGGTAAGCTTTCAGACGTTGCCCCGACCATGCTGAGCCTGATGGGTATGGAAATCCCGCAAGAGATGACTGGCAAGCCGCTGTTCATCGTGGAATAATCCTTCCCCATGAGGGGAAAGGCGATTGTTTCAATCACATGGGTCGTGAAGCCGTTACGGTTATCAGTCAGGCCTTTACTTTACGCCAGCGTGCTCAGCGCTGGCGTATTGTTGTGCGCGGCATCCGCCCAGGCGGACGAGCGCGATCAGCTCAAAACCATTCAGGCGGATATCGCCGCTAAAGAGCGGGCGGTACGCCAGCAACAGCAGCAACGCTCCTCTCTGCTCGCGCAACTCAAAAAGCAGGAAGAGGCGATCTCCGCGGCGGCACGCCAGCTGCGCGAAACCCAGAACACCCTCACCCAGTTGAATAAGCAGATAGACGAGATGAATGCGTCTATCGCTAAACTTGAGCTTCAGCGTGCGGCTCAGGAGCGCAACCTTGCTGCGCAGTTAGATGCTGCGTTTCGCCAGGGTGAACATACCGGCGTCCAGCTGATCCTCAGCGGTGAAGAGAGCCAGCGCGGTCAGCGTCTGCAGGCCTATTTCGGCTACCTTAACCAGTCCCGCCAGGAGACCATCGCCCAGTTGAAGCAAACGCGGGAAGAGGTCACCACGCAAAAAGCGGAGCTGGAAGAGAAGCAGAGCCAACAGCAGACCCTGCTTTACGATCAGCAGGCGCAGCAGGCCAAACTGGAGCAGGCGCGCAACGAGCGTAAGAAAACCCTTGCAGGCCTCGAATCCTCCATTCAGCAAGGCCAGAGCCAGCTGAGCGAAATGCGCGCCAACGAATCCCGCTTACGTAACAGCCTTGCCCGCGCAGAAGCAGCGGCGAAGGCCCGAGCCGAACGTGAAGCCCGTGAAGCACAGGCGGTACGCAATCGCCAGCAGGAAGCCTCCCGCAAAGGCACCACCTACAAGCCAACAGAAAACGAACGCTCGCTGATGTCGCGCACTGGCGGACTGGGCTCGCCGCGCGGCCAGGCGTACTGGCCGGTACGGGGCTCAATTCTGCATCGCTATGGCGAACAGCTGCAGGGTGAGCTACGTTGGAAGGGGATTGTTATCGGTGCATCGGAAGGTAGCGAAGTCAAAGCTATTGCCGATGGCCGGGTGATCCTTGCTGACTGGCTGCAGGGTTACGGCCTGGTGGTGGTGGTTGAGCACGGTAAAGGCGACATGAGTCTTTACGGCTACAACCAGAGCGCCCTCGTCAGCGTCGGCACTCAGGTACGCGCCGGTCAGGCTATCGCCCTCGTGGGCAGCAGTGGCGGTCAGGGCCGCCCGTCACTCTATTTCGAAATTCGTCGCCAGGGTCAGGCGGTCAATCCACAGCCGTGGTTGGGAAGATAAGTTTTGCTTCAATTTCGTCGTATGGTTCTCCCCCTCGTCAGCGCACTGGCGCTGGCGATGCCGGTTTACGCAGGTAAACTCGCTATCGTCATTGATGACTTCGGTTATCGTCCACACACAGAAAATCAGGTCCTGGCGATGCCATCCGCCATCTCCGTCGCCGTGCTGCCGAACGCGCCACACGCGCACGAAATGGCCACCAAAGCCCATAACAGCGGGCATGAAGTGTTGATCCATCTGCCGATGGCCCCGCTCAGCAAACAACCGCTGGAAAAAGATACCCTCCGCCCGGAGATGAGCAGCGACGAGATCGAGCGCATCATCCGCGAGGCGTATGGCAAAGTGCCTTACGCCGTGGGTCTGAATAACCATATGGGCAGCGCCATGACCTCCAGCCTGTTTGGCATGCAGAAGGTGATGCAGTCCCTGGCGCGCTACAATCTCTACTTCCTCGACAGCATGACCATCGGCAACAGCCAGGCGATGCGCGCCGCGCAGGGCACCAGCGTGAAGGTAATTAAGCGCAAAGTGTTCCTCGATGACACGCAAAACGAGGCCGATATCCGCGTCCAGTTTAACCGCGCCGTGCAGGTGGCCCGCCGCTCAGGCTCAGCGATCGCTATTGGTCATCCTCATCCGTCTACCATTCGCGTATTGCAGCAGATGCTGCCGACCCTGCCTGGGGATATCACCCTGGTGCCGGCGAGCAGCCTGCTCAATGAGCCGCAGGTGGATACTTCTCACCCGGTGAGCCCGCCACCAGCAGGCACCGCCCCTGGCACCAAACCGCGTAACCCGTTCCGCGGCGTAACGCTTTGTGCGCCGAAGCAGCCGCCGGAGCCGGTCTACGTGACCCGTTACTTCTCGGTGATTGGGGAGAGCATCAGCCAGAGTTCTCTGATGAAGTATGTCCAGCTGCAGTGGCAGGGCTGGGGTAAAAAAAGCTGATACCCCTTACTCAATGACGTGAGAGTCTGCGCGCTCTTTGCCCGCAGACTCTTTTTGTTCCTGGCGCTGATACCAGGCTTTGAAGTATTTCAGGAAGCTGTAAAAAGTGGCGTAGAGGCCTGTCACCACCCCCACTCTCCCCTGGCGCCACGCGCCGCTGAACAGATACCACTTGAAGAACGCGCCGATGGCGCTAATCACCCCGCGCGCAATCGAAGGGCGTACGGTCTGGTACTTCACCAGACGGCTGGTGTAGCTGTTCAGCTTGTTGAAGACCTCATGCAGCGAATAGAAGGTGTCATGACGCACCCGGCCCGGAATTTTAACCGACTGGATCGCCCCTTCCACTTTGTCATCCACCGGACGCTGATTAAACCGCGCCTGGGTACGGTTAAAGAGCCGTACCGGAAAATCGGGCGAGGAGACGGGATAGATCGTCCGCACTTCTTCCCCTAACACATGCCAGTAGCGGGCAATGCGCCATGCCTGCTGCGGATGAGGTTCGTCACGCGCCTTCAGGCGCAGAATAAAATCAACGGTTTCAGCATCAAGGATCTCATCGCTGTCCATGCAGAGCACCCAGTCATTGCTCGCCAGTTCGATGGCGTGGTTCATCTGTACGCCATGCATGGTATAGGGCTGATGATGGGGGGTGATGCCGTATTCCTGGCAAATCGCTAACGTAGCGTCGTGACTACCCGAGTCGAGGACGATGATCTCATCGGCAACAACGATCAACGGAGGCAGGACTTCACGCAGCAATCGTGCTGAGTTACAGGTCAATAAACAAACGGTGAGCTTGAACATAGGCGCTGTAAAGTTGAGTAAACCTGAACAGACTCTATAAGCGAAGGCTGAAAAAAGCGAAGAAAAGCGGATAACTATCCGGTTGTGGACCGAAAAACGTGAGGCCTGCGAAAAAAAAGCGCCCGCAGGCGCTTTTCGTTTTAATCCCAGCTCAGGATCACTTTCCCGGACTGGCCTGAACGCATCGCGTCAAAGCCTTGCTGGAACTCATCGATGGAGAAGCGATGAGTAATGAGTGGCGACAGATCCAGACCGGACTGGATCAGGGCTGCCATCTTGTACCAGGTTTCGAACATCTCACGGCCATAAATGCCCTTGATGAACAGACCCTTGAAGATCACTTTGTTCCAGTCGATGGACATATCTGACGGCGGAATACCCAGCATCGCGATACGGCCACCGTGGTTCATGGTGTCGAGCATGGTGCGGAACGCTGGCGGCGCGCCGGACATCTCCAGACCGACGTCAAAGCCTTCGGTCATCCCCAGCTCTTCCATCACGTCAGCCAGGTTCTCTTTCGAGACATCCACCGCACGGGTGACGCCCATCTTGCGCGCCAGTGACAGACGGTATTCGTTCACGTCGGTGATCACCACGTTGCGGGCGCCCACGTGCTTCGCCACGGCTGCCGCCATGATGCCGATCGGGCCTGCACCGGAGACCAGCACGTCTTCGCCTACCAGGTCGAACGACAGCGCCGTGTGCACTGCGTTGCCGAACGGGTCGAAGATCGACGCCAGATCGTCGGAGATGTTGTCCGGGATTTTGAAGGCGTTAAACGCCGGGATCACCAGGTATTCTGCAAAGCTGCCCGGACGGTTAACGCCCACGCCGACGGTGTTACGGCACAGGTGAGTGCGTCCGCCGCGGCAGTTACGGCAGTGGCCACAGGTGATATGGCCTTCGCCGGAGACGCGATCGCCAATTTTAAAGCCTTTCACTTCCTGACCAATGCCAACCACTTCGCCCACATATTCGTGGCCGACAACCATCGGCACCGGAATGGTCTTCTGCGACCACTGGTCCCAGTTGTAGATGTGAACGTCCGTGCCGCAGATGGCGGTTTTACGAATTTTGATCAGCAGATCGTTATGACCGACTTCCGGCTCCGGAACGTCGGTCATCCAGATGCCTTCTTCCGCTTTCAGTTTGGATAATGCTTTCATTACGCGTCCTCAGGCAATTACGCCCAGCTGTTTGCCGATGCGGGTGAAGGCTTCAACCGCACGCTCAATTTGTTCAGGGGAATGCGCCGCCGACATCTGGGTGCGAATACGCGCCTGACCTTTTGGCACCACCGGGAAGAAGAATCCGGTGACGTAAATCCCCTCTTTCTGCAGCTCGCGGGCAAAGTTCTGCGCCACCACGGCATCGCCCAGCATCACCGGGATAATGGCGTGATCGGCACCGGCCAGGGTAAAGCCCGCCGCGGTCATTTTTTCGCGGAACAGACGGGCGTTTGACCACAGACGGTCGCGCAGATCGGCACCGGACTCCACCATCTCCAGCACTTTGATGGAGGCGGAAACAATGGCCGGGGCCAGGGAGTTGGAGAACAGATACGGACGGGAACGCTGACGCAGCCACTCCACCACCTCTTTGCGCGCCGCGGTGTAGCCGCCGGATGCGCCGCCGAGCGCTTTGCCCAGCGTGCCGGTGATGATGTCCACCCGGCCCATCACCTCACAGTATTCGTGGGAGCCACGACCGTTCTCGCCGACAAAGCCGACCGCGTGCGAGTCATCGACCATCACCAGCGCATCGTATTTGTCTGCCAGATCGCAGACGCCTTTCAGGTTGGCGATCACGCCGTCCATCGAGAACACGCCGTCGGTGGCAATCAGCACGTGACGCGCCCCGGCCTCGCGAGCTTCCTTCAGACGGGCCTCCAGCTCAACCATGTCGTTGTTGGCGTAGCGGAAACGCTTCGCTTTACACAGACGCACGCCGTCAATGATCGACGCATGGTTCAGGGCATCGGAAATGATGGCATCTTCCGCACCGAGCAGGGTCTCAAACAGACCGCCGTTAGCGTCGAAGCAGGAGGAATACAGAATCGCATCTTCCATGCCGAGGAACGCAGCCAGCTTGCTCTCCAGCGCTTTATGGCTGTCCTGGGTGCCGCAGATGAAGCGCACGGAGGCCATACCAAAACCGTGGGTGTCCATGCCTGCCTTCGCGGCAGCGATCAGCTCAGGGTGATTCGCCAGACCTAAATAGTTGTTGGCACAGAAGTTAATCACATGACTGCCGTCGGCAACGGTGATATCCGCCTGCTGAGCAGAAGTAATGATCCGCTCTTCTTTGAACAACCCTTCCGCACGCGCGGTTTCCAGGTCACTGTTTAACTGTTTGTAAAAATCACCACGCATTGCAATTCTCCAGACTCGGCAAATTTCGGCACATATTACCCAAAGCTATACCCCGATACGAGATGACGCATTAACAGTTCTCGTTTTTGCAGCATAAATCACGTGTACCCCTGCGGGATGTCGGTGAATGGCTGATGGGGAGTCATACTAATGATATGATATGACTATTAGTGTCCGGGATTGTCCCCGGACGCCACACTTCAAAGGTTACAGCTATGATCATCGTTACCGGCGGCGCGGGCTTTATTGGCAGCAATATTATTAAGGCCCTCAATGACAAAGGCATCACCGACATCCTGGTGGTGGACAACCTGAAAGACGGCACCAAGTTTGTTAACCTGGTGGATCTGAACATTGCCGATTACATGGATAAAGAAGATTTCCTTATCCAGATTATGGCGGGTGAAGAGTTCGGTGAGATCGAGGCCATCTTCCATGAAGGTGCATGCTCCTCCACCACCGAGTGGGACGGCAAGTATATGATGGATAACAACTATCAGTACTCCAAAGAGGTGTTGCACTACTGCCTGGAGCGTGAGATTCCGTTCCTGTACGCCTCTTCTGCTGCCACCTACGGCGGGCGCACTTCAGACTTTATTGAATCCCGTGAATTTGAGCAGCCGCTGAACGTTTACGGCTACTCCAAGTTCCTGTTCGACGAATACGTGCGCCAGGTGCTGCCAGAAGCCAACTCGCAGATCGTTGGCTTCCGCTACTTCAACGTCTACGGACCGCGCGAAGGCCACAAAGGCAGCATGGCGAGCGTGGCATTCCACCTCAATACCCAGCTGAACAACGGCGAAACCCCGAAACTGTTTGAAGGCAGCGATGGCTTCAAACGTGACTTCGTCTACGTGGGTGACGTGGCAGCAGTGAACCTGTGGTTCTGGGAAAACGGCGTCTCCGGCATCTTCAACCTGGGTACCGGCCGCGCAGAGTCCTTCCAGGCGGTAGCCGATGCGGCGCTGGCGTATCATCAGAAAGGCAGCCTTGAGTACATCCCGTTCCCGGACAAGCTGAAAGGCCGCTACCAGGCATTTACCCAGGCGGATCTGACCAACCTGCGCGCCGCCGGCTATGACAAGCCGTTCAAGACCGTTGCCGAAGGCGTGACGGAGTATATGGCCTGGCTGAACCGCGACGCATAAGTATGAAAATTCTGGTGATTGGCCCGTCATGGGTGGGCGACATGATGATGTCGCAAAGTCTCTATCGCACGCTCAAGGCGCGCTATCCCCAGGCGATAATTGACGTGATGGCACCCGCGTGGTGCCGTCCGCTGTTATCGCGGATGCCGGAAGTGAACGAGGCGATCCCGATGCCGCTCGGCCACGGGGCGCTGGAGCTTGCCGAACGCCGCAAGCTCGGCCATAACCTGCGCGACAAGCGCTACGACCGCGCGTTTGTCCTGCCCAACTCCTTTAAATCCGCGTTAGTGCCTTTCTTTGCCAGCGTGCCGCACCGCACCGGCTGGCGGGGCGAGATGCGCTACGGCCTGCTGAATGATGCCCGGATCCTGGATAAAGAGGCCTGGCCCCTGATGGTGGAGCGCTACGTAGCGCTGGCCTACGACAAAGGCGTGATGCGCAGCGCGAAAGATCTGCCCCAGCCGCTGCTGTGGCCGCAGCTCCAGGTCCACGAGGGTGAAAAATCCCAGACCTGTAACGCCTTTGGCCTGTTACCCGATCGTCCGCTGATTGGCTTCTGTCCTGGCGCGGAATTTGGCCCGGCAAAACGCTGGCCGCACTATCACTACGCTGAGCTGGCGAAGCAGCTGATCGATGAAGGCTATCAGATTGTGCTGTTCGGCTCGGCGAAAGATCATGAGGCGGGGAATGAAATCCTTGCCACGCTGAGCATTGAGCAGCAGGCCTGGTGCCGTAATCTGGCCGGAGAAACCCAGCTGGAGCAGGCCGTTATTCTGCTCGCCGCCTGTAAGGCCGTGGTCACAAACGACTCCGGCCTGATGCACGTTGCCGCGGCGCTGAACCGCCCGCTGGTGGCGCTGTATGGCCCGAGCAGCCCGGACTTTACTCCACCGCTGTCGCATAAGGCGCGGGTGATCCGTCTGATCACTGGCTACCACAAAGTGCGTAAGGGTGACGCCGCCGAAGGCTATCACCAGAGCCTGATCGACATTACCCCGCAGCGAGTCCTCGACGAGCTTAACGAGCTGCTGTTGAGTGAAGAAGGGTAACGGATGCGGGTACTGATCGTTAAAACCTCCTCGATGGGCGACGTACTGCATACATTGCCCGCGCTCACCGATGCCATGCAGGCGATACCGGGTATCCGTTTTGACTGGGTGGTGGAAGAAGGCTTCGCGCAGATCCCGGGCTGGCATCAAGCCGTAGACCGGGTGATCCCGGTGGCGATCCGTCGCTGGCGCAAAGCCTGGTTCTCCGCACCGATAAAAGCCGAACGTCAGACCTTTCGCGAGGCGGTTCAGGCACAGCATTATGATGCCATCATTGACGCCCAGGGGCTGGTCAAAAGCGCGGCGCTGGTCACCCGACTGGCGCACGGCGTGAAGCACGGTATGGACTGGCACAGCGCCCGCGAGCCGCTGGCGAGCCTGTTCTATACCCGCCGCCATGCAATCGCGAAGCAGCAGCACGCGGTGGAACGCACCCGGGAGCTGTTCGCCAAAAGCCTGGGCTATGCGAAACCGCAAATACAGGGCGATTACGCCATTTCCCGGCATTTCCTGCACGATTCAGAACCCAAAAGCGCGCCTTATCTGATTTTCCTGCACGCCACCACCCGGGATGATAAACACTGGCCGGAAGCCCACTGGCGCGATCTTATCGGCCTGCTGAGTAATGCGGGCCTGCGCATTAAGCTCCCATGGGGTGCTCCGCACGAAGAGGCGCGGGCGAAGCGTCTGGCAGAAGGCTTTGATTACGTGGACGTCCTGCCGCGGATGAAGCTGGACGGCGTGGCGCAACAGCTGGCTGGCGCCACGGCAGTGGTGTCGGTGGATACGGGTCTCAGCCACCTGACGGCGGCGCTGGATCGTCCTAATATTACGCTTTACGGCCCGACGGATCCGGGTCTGATTGGCGGCTATGGCAAAAATCAATATATCTGCCGCCCGGAACATTCATCGCAGCTGAGCGACCTTTCCGCCGCTGCGGTCTTTGCGCAATTAGAGCCGTTGCTGGCAGCAGAGAGAGCCTATGTCTGATTTTTTCTCAGCGGAGCGCCCACCGAAGCGCGTGCTGATCGTTAAGCTGCGTCACCACGGTGACGTCCTGCTGACCTCGCCGGTCTTTACGGTGTTGAAAAAGAACTACCCCGATGTCGAAGTGGATGCCCTGGTGTATGACGACACCCAGGCGATGCTCACCAGCCATCCGTATATCGACCAGGTGCATACCATTGGCCGCAACTGGCGCAAAAAAGGCTGGTTCGCGCAGTTCCGCCTGTACCGTGCCCTGCTCAATACCCTGAAGGCGCGGCAGTATGACGTGCTGATCAACCTGACCGAACACTGGCACGGCGCGCGGCTGGCGCGTCGTCTGAAACCGCGCGTGTCCGTCGGCTTTAAGCCCGATAAACGCGGCGGGCTGGCACGTCGCCGCTGGGTGAAATCCTTTACCACCCTCTACCCGGCGATCCAGGATAACAGCCGCCATATGGTGGAGGTGAATCTGGACGCGCTGCGGCGGATCGGTATTCATCCGCAGACCGATGCCGACAAACATACCCTGTTTGTGCCGGGCGACGCGGCGGAAGCGTCGATTGCGGAGAAACTGGCCAGCTTTGGGCTGACGAGCCAGTCCTACATTCTGGTGCACCCGACGTCGCGCTGGATGTTTAAGGCCTGGGATATCAACAAGCTGGCGGCGACCATCGATAACCTGGCGGCCCGCGGCCTGCCGATTATCCTCTCGGCGGCACCGTCAAAAGAAGAGACCGCCTACATGGATGCGCTGCGTGCCGCGCTCACCCAGCCGGTGTTTGATTTAAGCGGCCAGTTAAACCTGAAAGAGCTGGGCGCGCTGATGAAGCACGCGCGGGTCTACTTTGGCGTCGATTCGATGCCGATGCACCTCGCCAGCGCGGTGGGAACACCAACCGTCGCCATCTTCGGCCCTACCGGGGCGATTAAGTGGGCGCCGTGGGGCGTGAACTACCGGGTGATCGTGGCTGGATTTACCTGTCAGCCCTGCGGTAAAGCGGGTTGCGGCGACAGCGGCGTCTCCGACTGCATTACGGCGATCACCCCGCAAATGGTGCTGAGCGCCATCGATACCCTGCTGCTGGAAAACCCGGCATGAAGCTGGCTATCGTCCGACAGACCTATAACCCCAACGGCGGCGCGGAGCGTTTTGTCTCCCGCGCGCTGAACGTGCTGGCGCAGGATACGGCCCTGGACGTGACGCTGATCGCCCGTCAGTGGGAAGATGCCGCCGGCTGGAAAACCCTGACGGTTAACCCGGCCTTCCGCAACCGGCTCGATCGCGAGTCGGGTTTTGCCGACGCCGCGGCGGCACAGTTTGCCCAGTTTGATATTGTGCAGAGCCACGAGCGCATTCCGGGGGCGACCATTTTCCGTGCCGGGGATGGCGTACATGCCACCTGGCTTGCGCAGTACAACCGCATCCAGTCCCCGCTAGCGCGCTGGGCGCAGTCCCTGAGCCGCTACCATCGCTATATTTTGCAGGCGGAAGCGCAGATGTTTACCCATCCTGCGCTGCGCAACGTGATCTGCAATTCGAAAATGGTGCGGGATGATATCGCCCGCCGGTTTGGCCTGCCGGACGACAAGCTGACGGTGATCTACAACGGTGTGGATACTGCCCACTTCACTCCTGAGGTGCGCTCGCGCTCCCAGCGTGATGCGCTGGGGATCCCCCAGGCAGCACCAGTGCTGGCCTATGTCGGCTCCGGGTTCAGCCGTAAAGGGGTGGCGACGGCGCTGCGCGCTATTGTTCCTCACCCTGATGTCTGGCTGCTGATCGCCGGGCGCGACAAGCATGCGCGCAAATTCGAAAAGCTGGCCCAGACCCTCGGCGTGGCGTCACGAGTGTGTTTTCTCGGACCGGTGGCCGATGTGCGCCAGGTGTACGGCACCGCTGACGCGCTGATCCTGCCGACGCTTTACGATCCCTTCCCGAACGTCTGCGTTGAAGCGCTGGCCTGTGGCCTGCCGCTACTCACCAGCCATGGCTGCGGCGCGGCGGAGTGGATTGAAGAGGGGGTGAACGGCTGGGTGCGCGATGCGCTCGACAGTGACGGATATCAGCAGGTGATAAACCTCTGGCTGCAGGGTCGTGAACAGGGTGTGGATTATTCAGCAGCGGCGCGCGCCACTGCTGAGCCCTATACCCTGGAACGGATGGCGAAAGAGCTGCAGGCGCTCTACCGCGACCTGCTGCGCTGAGCCGCGGTGGAAAAGACCTTTTCCATCGCCTCCAGCATGCACTCGCGGGTGAAATGGCTGCACAGGTAATCGTACCCCTGCTGCGCCAGCGTTTCGCGCAGCGCGCCATCGTCGTATAACTGCACAATCGCCTCGCGCAGCGCCGTTTCGTCGCGCTGCGCAATCAGGATCCCGGTCTGGCCGTTAATCACCGCATCTGCCGTGCCACCCGCGTCGGTGGCAATGGTGGCGATACGCGAGGCCAGCGACTGCAGTACCCCCTGCGGGACGCCTTCCATATCATGCGAAGGGCTGAGCGCGACATCAAAGGCCGGGAACCAGCGCTCTGGATCGCTGCGGTGTCCCGCCACCACCACCCGCTCCTGCAATCCCAGGTCGATAATCTCCTGCTCCAGCGTCGCTTTATGCGGCCCTTCGCCGACGATCGCCAGCCTGATGTGCGGATTATCAATGGCGGCCAGAGCACGCAGCAGCACGCTATGGCCTTTGTTAGGCCGCAGGTGCGACACCACGCCCAGCCAGAAATCGGCCTGCGACAGGCCGCAATGTTCACGGGCGGCCTGTTTATCCGCCGGATGAAAACGTTGGGTATCCACGCCGCTCGGTACGGAGGTGCTCTGAGCCATCGGCACGCCGATATCCGCCATCTGCTGGCGCAGCGCTTCCCCGGTAGTCACGATATGGGCGCAGGCTGTGCGAAACAGCCAGCGGGTGGTCCAGTTGTTGCGCGGCACGCCGGAGGCATGACGGGTACGCACCAACGGAACCGGATCCGACAGGGTGAGATTGGCCAGCGCCACCAGCCAGGTATCGGCGGAATTGTGGCTGTTAATGACATCAACGAATTGACGGTTCTCTTTCAGCCAGCGGCGCAGGAGCAGCAGGTTATGCAGGTTTTTACGTCGTAGCGGCATAGTTACGACCCTTAACCCGGCATCGCGGGCCAGGCCGTGTAGCGGTGCACTCTCCGGGCAAAGTATGGTCACCTGATGGCCGCGCTGAATCATCCCTAAGGACTCATTAATGATGCGTAATGGCTGACCGCCCTTACCACCGTCTGCTTCAGTGTGAACGATATGCATACTTTTCCTGTTTATTGTGCAAGAACTTGCCGTAACAGCAAATTATAACCGTTACGGCCCAGGTAATACATAAAGCCAGGCGCCGGAAAGTGCGTAACGGATTATTCTTGCTTACAAACATTGTCCTTCTGTAGGTCAGGCATTTGTGATAGTTTTCTCTGGCTTTTTATTTCCCATGGAAAAACCGTGGAGATGGCTCACAGCGTTGTTAACCAGCCGGTCAAGAACCGAGAAATCCTTAACCAGCCCAAAATATATGACAAATACTCGTAACATTCTGACAGGCCTGTTAGTCCTTGCTGTACTGGCTTTATGTTTTATCTGGCCTATTCCCAACGATCAGCTGCCGTTTCACCGCAATGGATTGATTTATCCCATTGTCGCCGTGGCGCTTGGCCTGTTTTTTAGCGGAATAACAACCAGACAACGGCTGGATTTAAGCAAAATTAAGTTCGTTCTTATTGTGATATGGGCGTTAACTTTCTTTATTCTGATTAATGGCTTTTTTGTCGCCCCGGACATAAAAGAAATGGTTTCTGCCTGGAGTGGCCAGTGGTTACGCCCGGTATTACTGTTCTGCGCTGGCCTGGTATTATTGCCGGCGATCCAGAGAACATTCCCCTCCATGTCCGCCGCCCGCTTCTTTACGCTGGTGATCCTTTTCTTCTGGGGCGTGGTCTGCGTACATTTGCTTGATACTGTCTGGCTCTACTGGCGCGATGGGGTTATCCACTGGGGCGAAACGCGGATCGTCTATAACCGCACCCGCATGAGCTTCCAGGTCAATATGATTACCGGCTTTATCATGGCCGAGTTGCTGGCGCGCGGTCTGTTACATCAACGTTTCCTGCGCCTGAATACACCGATGCTGGCGTTAATACTGTTAAGTAATCTGCTGTGTACCGCGCTGGTGGATACCCGCTGGGGCACTATCGGTCTGGTCGGCAGCCTGTTCTCAACCTTTATCCTGTTGAGCCTGCACAGCATGCGCCGCAGTCGTGTCGTCGTCACTGGTGGCATTCTGGTTGGTCTTATTATTGCCTCTGCGCTGCTCGGTTACGCCTCATGGAAAACCGATCCGCGCTGGCAAACCCTTGAAAGTGATGCCATTGCTGGATGGAACGCCCCCTTCACAAGCTTTTGTTATAATAAAACAGACGGAGCGGTACCGGTTAACAGTCTGGGTGTACCTATGAACCACTCCAACGGATGCCGGGCCAGCTTCTTCCATCAGGGCTGGAACCTGATTGCCGAACATCCGGCAGGCGTAGGGGCTAAAAAAGAGGCCTTCCGCTACGTGCTGCGCCGGGATACCCAGGATAACCGGATTAATATTCCTCACAGCCACTACGGCCTGATTGAATTTGGTATTCAGAACGGTTTTGCTGGCATCGCGGGCTGGCTGATCCTGCTGGTGGGCTGCTGGTATATCGGCTGGCGTGAGTTCCGTCGCGGCAAAATGATGGTGGGAATGTTCCTGCTGCTCTTTACCGTCGGCTTCTTCTGCCGAACCATGGTCGATCACAACCTCAAGGATCACTATCTGGAGCAGTATATGTTGCTGACCGGTTTGCTGGTTGGCATGTGCGCTCTGCGCCCTGCAAACACCGAAAAGCAAACGTCCTGATAAATCTGGCACGCCAGGGGAATAATCACCCTGGCGTGGAACGCTTTAGCCCGTCGGCTGTCGAATTGCCAGCAAATGGCCTCGTTATACCCTTTTTATTGCTGCGTATTTTTACGGAGAAAGCATGTCTGAAACGCCTCAATTAAGCCTCATCGTTGCCGTTTTTAATGGCGAAAAATTCCTGAGCGCTTTTTTTGACAGCATTAAACAGCAGAATTTATCGAGCCTGGAACTCATCATTGTTAATGACGGCTCAACGGATCGCTCAGTGGAAATGATTGCCGGCTATGCCGACAAATTTAGCCATTTCCGGATAATCGATCAGCCTAATGGCGGCGTATCGGCCGCACGCAATACCGGTCTAGCCGTAGCGACGGGTCAATACGTCGCCTTCCCCGATATTGATGACGTTATTTACCCAGGCATGTATCAGCGCCTGTTGGATATTGCCTTCGCGGGCCAGCTGGATGTGGCGACCTGCAACGGTAACTATATTTATGACGACGGTCGCCCGTCGAAAAAGATTTTCCCGTCAGACAAACTGGCCTCGACCGGCGTGCTGGACGGTCCCGACTGGCTGCAGATGGCGCTGACCTCGCGCAAATTCCTGCATGTCACCTGGCTGAATATCTATCGCCACGCCTTTATCAAAGCGCAGGGTTTTACCTTCGAGCATGGTCTGCGTCATCAGGATATTCCCTGGACCACGGAAGTGCTGCTGACGGCCAAACGCGTACAGTATGTGGATGAAGTCTATTATGACTATCTAATCCACTCTGCCTCGGTCTCGCACACGCCAGGCACCGACGATACGCGGATGCGCTCGTCACGCCATTATATGAAAATCCTCGAAATGCTGGATGCCATCAATAAACGCTATCCGGACCAGGTGAAGCGTGTTCCGGCCTGCCGGTGGCAGATTGCCAAAGAGGGGTTGGGGATTCTGCACAGCATTAATAATATCGAAGACAGCGCGAAAAAACGCGAAATCACCCAGGAACTGTTCGATCGCGGCATCTGGTCGATGATCTGGCAAAACGCGCGGGGTTTGCGTCAGCGCTGGCGTCTGGGACGTCGTTACTTCCGCCTTAAAAAAATCATCGGCTAACGAATATTATGAGCAAACTTAAATTACACGCGGTCTCCCGCGCTGATTTTATCGCCAAAAACTATGCAGATTTCCAGACGCTGCTGGATAACCGCGTCAATCCCGATACCATCCCGGAGCGTTTTTACTGCGGCGGTCGCGGCGGCTGGACGTTCCAGACCACCCTGGCGTTGAAACACTATTACGGTGATGACATCGAGTGTTCGTTTGGTTCGGAGTGTCGCCCGGATGCCATCAATCTGATGCATAACGATGATTTTGGATCGCGCGTCAAACCCTGGCGTGGCGTGACCGTCGTTGCCCGCGCCGACCGCCCACCGGTGATTGGTGCTGATGTGGTGGTGGATCAGAACCCGGAAGCCGATAACCGCAGCAACGGCGTTTTTGTTCCCTACTGGCCGCAGCCGGGGGTTAAACCGCGTGTACGTACCGATGAAACCGTCAAAACCGTGGCCTTTTTTGGCCGCGTGGACAGCTTCCCGGAGGCATTCCAGAGCGACGAGTTCAGACAGCGTCTTGCTGAACAGGGCATCGATCTGCGTATCTCCTTCGATAACTGGACCAACTACCAGGACGTGGACGTCTGTATCAGTTTCCGCAAATCACACGACCATAAACTGGCGCGCAAACCTGCCAGCAAGCTGATTAACAACTGGCTGGGTAAAACGGTGATGATCTGCGACGACGAGCCTTCTTACCGCGCGATCCGCGAAAGCGAGTTCGACTACCTGATCGCCAAAACGCCGGATGAAGCCTTCGATGCCATCATGCGGCTGAAAAACTCCCCTGAACTCTATCGTCAGATGCGCGAGCAGGGCGACAAACGTCTGCAGGTTTATTCCCGCGAAGCGGTAGCCGCGCGCTGGTTGAGCCTGTTTGAGGATATCTGGCGTAAAGGACTGCATAAACGCCCAACCCTGGTTCGTGCATTGCGCTTTGGTTTCGGTAAAGCCATTCGCCCGCTGACTAAAAAGTTTTAAGTAACCTTGAGTCCGTTCATGTTTAAAACATCCTCACAATCGTCACTCACGCCGCGCCGCAATATTCTGCGCACCGTGATACTCACGCTGGCTTTCCTGGTGCTGTTTTCACTGTGTGAAATCATCATCCTGCTGAAAGACCATGTCTATCAGCCGAAATCCAGCGACATGTCGCTGTATCTGATTATTTCCCTGCTGGCAGCTATCAGCGCCCGCTATTTCCTGACCCGTCTGCTGCTGGCAGTGACCTTTATCGTGCAGATATCAGAAGCGGTGTATTACCAGTTCTACGGCCAGTTTTATGGCCCGAGTGAAGTGTGGCTGGCCTTTGTCGAAACCAAAGATATCGCCAGCGGCATTACCGACAGTCTGGGATCGCTTGGGATCTACTTTGCCATCATGGCCGTCGCGGTGATCTTTGCGCTGGTCTTTACCCGTCGTCTGGCGCCGCAGTGGCATAAGTGGGTGGCGATGCCGTGCCTGCTGGCTATCGTGGTGATGTTTGCGGGTCAGTTCTATAAAGCCATCGACGGGCAGATGTATAAATTCAACCCGGATCTGCGCCACTCTTTACTGCGCAATGGTCTGTCGGCCATGAGTTACAGCGCCATTCGCCTGATCCCGGAAGCCCTTTCCGGCGAAAACCAGAGCATCACGCACTATGAGCCCTATAAGGTCACGCCGGTGGAGGGCAGCCACGCCGGGAAATACTCCATCATCCTGGCGATTGGCGAAAGCCTCAACCCGCATCATGTCAGCGCCCTGGGCTACGAGCGCGACACCACGCCAGAACTGAAAGCCCTGATGGAGCAGTATCAGGGGACGGGCCGACTGATCGTCTCGAACGCGGTCTCAACCCGTGTGGCGATCCCGATGCTGGTCAACAACCTGCGCGAGCCGGACAACTACGCCGCCTATAAGTCGAAGTCGACCAACATCTTCACCAATGCCAAAAAGCAGGGCTACCAGACAGCGTTTATCTCTGCCCAGGGTCTGGAAGGGCTGAGCAACTGGATTGGTATCCACGATATCGACCTGTGGGAAGATACGCAGATCCGCCCGGCACCGGACGTGGGTGCCGATGTGGTGCTGACCCCTTCCGTTGAGCAGGCGAAGCTGGACTGGAACAAACCTTTCCTGATGGTGCTGAACAGCCGCGCGCCGCATATTCCTTATGAGCGCAACATCCCGCAGGGCTTCGCGAAATTCTCTACCCCACGCCTGAGTGACGACGTGGCGCAGAAGAAAAATGAGTACGATGATGCCGTGCGCCTGTACGACAAAGAGCTGGCCTCGGCGATCCGTACCGCGATGGCGAAATCAAAACTGCCGGTACTGGTATTTGTTACCTCGGATCACGGCGAGCGCGTTGGTGATGGCGGGCTGTTCGGCCACTCGATTGTTGAGATGCCGATTGCTCAGGTGCCGTTCCTCTACTTCAGTAACGATCCGACGTATGCGATGAGCGCTATCAGTCAGCAGGTCCCGCTCAATCACTACCAGATGGCGACACTGATCAATAAGATGCTGGGCTACGCGGTCAGTAACCCGAATCAGAAAGATGACAGCTACTACATCACCGGGGGTGATATTCGCGGCCTGTCAGAGCGCGTCACCTACCATCTGAACGAACTGCCGGAAGCGGAACGTTAAGCAGAAATCATTAAACGGGCATCTAATGCCCGTTTTTTTATCTGCGAACGCACGTAACGCAGGCAAATGGCTGAGCAAAAGCGCCAAAGGGATAGCTTTAAACGGTCTAAATGCTTAGAATTTGCCCGCCGAAACTGAAAAACGGATAATCGCTTGGAATTGTTGTATACCGCTCTGCTCTATATTATTCAGCCACTGGTGTGGCTACGACTGCTGCTACGTAGCCGTAAAGCGCCTGCCTACCGTAAACGCTGGGCTGAACGCTATGGTTTCTGCCGCAACAAAGTTGCGCCGGACGGTATCCTGCTCCACTCCGTGTCCGTGGGTGAAACGCTGGCGGCCATTCCGCTGGTCCGCGCCCTGCGCCACCGTTATCCGTCGTTGCCGATCACCGTCACCACCATGACGCCAACCGGCTCCGAACGCGCCATGTCCGCCTTTGGCAAAGACGTTCATCACGTCTATCTGCCTTACGATTTACCCTGCGCCATGAACCGTTTCCTCAATACCGTGCGCCCTAAGCTGGTGATCGTGATGGAAACCGAACTGTGGCCGAACATGATTTCCGCCCTGCACAGCCGTAAAATTCCGCTGGTAGTGGCCAATGCCCGTCTGTCAGAACGCTCTGCGAAGGGATACGGCAAGCTGGGCAAATTTATGCGTCGCCTGCTGAGTAAAATCACCCTGATCGCCGCCCAGAATGAAGAAGACGGCGCGCGATTCCTGTCGCTGGGCCTGAAGCGCAATCAGCTGGCGGTCACCGGTAGCCTGAAGTTTGATATTTCAGTGACGCCGGAACTGGCTGCCCGGGCAATCACCCTGCGTCGCCAGTGGGCGCCGCGCCGTAAAGTGTGGATCGCCACCAGCACCCACGACGGCGAAGAAGAGATTATCCTCCAGGCACATCGTCAGCTTCTGGAAAGCTTCCCGGATCTGCTGTTAATTCTGGTGCCACGTCATCCTGAGCGTTTTAAAGATGCCCGCGACATGGTGCAGAAAGGCGGATTCAGCTTCATCATGCGCAGCAGCGGTGAAATCCCGTCGACCAGCACCCAGGTAGTCATTGGCGATACCATGGGCGAGTTGATGATGCTGTACGGCATTGCCGATCTGGCCTTTGTCGGTGGCAGCCTCGTGGAGCGCGGCGGGCATAATCCGCTGGAGCCGGCAGCGCACGCTATTCCTGTGCTGATGGGGCCGCACACCTTCAACTTCAAAGATATCTGCGCCAAGCTGCAGCAGGCCGACGGTCTGATTACGGTCACCGATGCCAACTCGATCGTGAAGGAAGTTTCCACCCTGCTGACTGACGAAGACTATCGTCTGTGGTATGGCCGTCACGCTGTCGAAGTGCTGCACCAGAATCAGGGGGCATTGACCCGCCTGCTGCAACTTCTGCAACCTTACCTGCCCGTACGGAGCCATTAATGTCTGCGCGTCTGTCGGTCGTGATGATCGCCAAAAACGCCGCTGACCTGCTGCCAGATTGCCTCGCCTCTGTAGCCTGGGCCGATGAGATCGTTCTGCTTGATTCCGGCAGTATCGATGCCACGGTGGAGGTCGCCCGCGCGGCCGGGGTGCAGGTCTATAGCAATCCCGACTGGCAGGGTTATGGCATTCAGCGCCAGCGTGCACAACAATTCGCCACCGGCGATTATGTGTTGATGATCGACACCGACGAGCGCGTTACCCCGGAACTGCACCAGGCCATCCAGAACGTGCTGGCTGCACCTCAACCCGAGGCCGTCTACAGCATCGCCCGACGCAACTACTTCCTGGGTCGCTTTATGCGTCACAGCGGCTGGTATCCCGATCGGGTGATGCGTCTCTACCCACGCGCGCGCTATCAGTACAACGATAATCTGGTACATGAATCCCTGGACTACGGCAAGGCGCCGGTGATTGCCCTCGACGGCGATCTGCTGCATCTCACCTGCCGTGATTTCGCCAGCTTCCAGCGCAAACAGCTTAATTACGCCACGGCCTGGGCTCAGGAGCGTCATCAGCGGGGTAAGACAACCTCGCTGGCGGGTATTTTCAGCCACACCGCAGGGGCGTTCCTGAAGACGCTGTTGCTGCGTGGTGGCGTGCTGGACGGTAAACAGGGTTGGTTACTGGCGGTGGTTAACGCCCAGTATACTTTTAATAAATACACCGAGCTGTGGGCGCTGAACCGCGGCTACTCAGAGAAAGCGTGAGCCATGAGCACAAAAGCGATCTATCCGGGTACCTTCGATCCCATCACCAACGGTCACATTGACATCGTCACCCGTGCCGCAAGCATGTTTGATACGGTGATTCTGGCGATTGCCGCCAGCCCCAGCAAAAAGCCGCTGTTTGACCTTGAGGAACGGGTGGCCCTTGCGAAAGCCGCTACCGCGCACCTGCCTAATGTGGACGTGGTGGGCTTTAGCGACCTGATGGCGAACTTTGCCCGCGCTCAGCAGGCGAACATCCTGATCCGCGGCCTACGTGCGGTGGCCGACTTTGAATATGAGATGCAGCTGGCGCACATGAACCGCCATCTGATGCCCGAGCTGGAGAGCGTCTTTCTGATGCCATCCAAAGAGTGGTCGTTTATCTCCTCTTCGCTGGTGAAAGAGGTGGCACGCCACGCGGGGGATGTCACCCATTTCTTACCCGCGGTGGTTCATCAGGCATTGATGGACAAGCTGAAGTAGTTCCTGCCTTCTTGCCGGGCGGCGCTGCGCTTGCCCGGCCTACGTATCACTTCTGGCACTGACGGCAGTAGAAGGTGGCACGCTGAGCATGCTTGGTCGCCACTATCGGCGCGCCGCAGACCCGACATGGCGCATCCTTACGGCCATAGACCTGCAGCTCCTGAGCAAAGTAGCCCGGCTTACCATCGCTCTGCAGGAAGTCCTTCAGGGTGGTTCCGCCCTGCTCAATCGAACGAAGCAGCACCGCTTTAATCACCCTGACTAACAGCTCGCACTCTTGCGCGGAAAGCGAGGAAGCGAGGCGATCGGGATGGATCCCGGCAGCAAAGAGCGATTCACTGGCGTAGATGTTACCCACGCCGACCACCAGCTTGTTATCCATCAGCCAGGGTTTTATCGGGGTTTTCTTCTTCGCGCACTTCGCTTTCAGGTATTCCGCGTCAAAATCATCCGAGAGCGGCTCCGGCCCCAGATGCGCCAGCACGTTGTGCCCTTCCAGCTCTTTGGTCCACAACCAGGCGCCAAAGCGGCGGGGATCGGTATAGCGCAGCACTTTGCCGTTGCTCATCACCAGGTCGACATGATCGTGCTTTTCCGCGGGCAGCTCTTCAGTGAGGATACGCAGGCTCCCGGACATCCCCAGATGGATAATGATCCAGCCATCCGGCAGCTCCAGCAGCAGGTACTTCGCGCGGCGCTGGACGCTGAGAACGGGTTTGTCGCTCAGGGCGTGGATCTCATCAGAAACCGGCCAGCGGAGACGACCGTTGCGGACAACAGCGTGAAGAATGGTCGCACCGACCAGGTGAGGCTCAATGCCACGGCGGCTGGTCTCTACCTCAGGTAATTCAGGCATGGTTCCTCCGTTGAGATGCAGAATGCAAAAAACCCCGCAGTTGCGGGGTTTTTCAGTACAAGGACTCTAAAATTATTTAATTTTAGCTTCTTTGTACAGTACGTGCTGGCGTACAACTGGATCGAACTTTTTCAGTTCCAGTTTTTCCGGCTTAGTACGTTTGTTCTTCGTGGTGGTGTAGAAGTGACCTGTACCAGCAGAAGAAACCAGCTTGATTTTCTCACGAATACCTTTAGCCATGATTTATTTCCTCGTTAAGTACTTAGTACTTTTCGCCACGGGCACGCAGTTCGGACAGAACTGTATCGATGCCTTTCTTATCAATAACACGCATACCTTTAGCAGATACACGCAGGGTGACAAAACGCTTCTCGCTCTCAACCCAGAAACGGTGAGAGTGCAGGTTCGGCAGGAAACGGCGTTTAGTCGCGTTCAGTGCGTGGGAACGGTTGTTACCGGTCACCGGACGCTTGCCAGTAACTTGGCAGACTCGGGACATGTCTATTCTCCAAAAATCAAATTAGCTCGAGCTTCGTATGGGGTATCGGCGCCTCGTCAGGCTTTACAGCCCAGTCATCGCGTAGTTCTAAGTGAACCATCGATTGCCAGGCCCAATTGCCAAACCCGAGATTCTCAAAGGTGGCGTAGTATACGCTGACTCGCGGATGTGCTCAAGTCCCGAACAGACAAAGATCCCGATGGATCGCGAGAAATGGCTTAAATCCATCCACGTTCGGCAAACGAAACGTACTCTCCGCGGCCTATCACCAGATGGTCAAGAACACGAATATCCATGAATTGACAGCATTTCATGATGCGTGCGGTCACGTCTCTGTCGGCTTTGCTCGGTTCGGCGCGCCCTGAGGGGTGATTATGCGCGAGGATCACGCCAGCGGCATTCACTTTTATCGCTTCGCGCACAATTTCTCGTGGATGCACCTCCACATGGCTCAGGGTCCCCGAAAATAACCGGGAATGTTTCAGGACCCGATTTTGATTATCGAGGAAAATAACCATAAAAATCTCTCGCTCCTCTTCCGCCAGCTGGCTTTGCACAAATTCCCGGGTCATCTCCGGATTCTCCAGCGGGTTTTCCTGCCTGATCCCCGAGCAGTAGTAACGGCGGGCAAGCTCCGCAATGCCTCTGAGCTGGGCAAAGGTCGCAATACCGATCCCGTCTACCCGCCTGAACGCCGCCAGCTCGGCAGTCAGCAAGCCGTGCAGAGAGCCGAAATGCTGCAACAGGTCTTTAGAAAGCGTGAACACACTTTTACTTCGCGTTCCGGTTCGCAGAAACAGCGCCAGCAGCTCATCGTCCGTCAGCGTCGTCGCGCCATCAGCGAGCATTTTTTCCCGCGGTAACTGCGGGGATGTTGTCTCCATACACTCACCTCCTCCATGGTCAGGCTATGCTGCCACAGAGCCGGGCTCCTCACGATGGCGGATTTCTGGTCTTGCGTAACGCCTCGCAAAGTGGCGGATGGACAACATCCCGATGCATTTCGGATTGTGATAAAATGCCCGCCTCTCTGGTGAACCCAACAGGAAAGAATCATGATGAGCCTGGCCGGTAAAAAAATCGTTCTCGGCGTCAGCGGCGGCATTGCAGCCTATAAAACGCCGGAACTGGTGCGCCGTTTGCGCGAGCGCGGCGCGGACGTGCGGGTGGCAATAACCGAAGGGGGCAAAGCGTTCATTACCCCACTGAGCCTGCAGGCCGTTTCGGGCTACCCGGTGTCTGACAGCCTGCTCGATCCGGCGGCGGAAGCCGCAATGGGCCATATCGAGCTGGGTAAGTGGGCGGATTTAGTCATCCTCGCCCCGGCCACCGCCGATCTTATCGCCCGCGTGGCTGCTGGCATGGCCAACGACCTGGTGACCACCATCTGCCTGGCTACCCCGGCGCCGGTCGCCGTGGTGCCTGCCATGAACCAGCAGATGTACCGCAACGCGGCCACCCAGCATAACCTGGCAACCCTGGCTTCCCGCGGTCTGCAGATCTGGGGGCCGGACAGCGGCAGCCAGGCCTGTGGCGATGTCGGCCCGGGCCGCATGCTGGATCCGCTGGCGATTGTGGATCTGGCCGCCAGCCATTTTTCACCTGTCAACGATCTGCAACATCTCAGCATCATGATTACCGCGGGTCCGACGCGTGAGCCCTTGGATCCGGTGCGCTATATCACCAACCAAAGCTCCGGCAAGATGGGCTTTGCCATTGCCGCCGCCGCCGCGCAGCGCGGCGCCAGGGTCACGCTGGTCAGCGGCCCGGTGTCGCTGCCGACGCCGCCGCGGGTGCAGCGCATCGACGTGACCACCGCGCTGGAGATGGAAGCTGCCGTTCAGGCGCAGGCGCAACAGCAGCAGATTTTTATTGGCTGCGCCGCCGTGGCGGACTACCGTGCAGCGGCCATCGCGGATGAGAAAATTAAAAAGCAAGGCGATGAAATCACAATAAAAATGGTGAAAAACCCGGATATCGTTGCCGGGGTCGCCGCGCTAAAAGATCGTCGGCCTTACGTTGTTGGGTTTGCCGCTGAAACGAATAATGTGGAAGAATATGCCCGGCAAAAACGTACCCGCAAAAACCTCGATTTGATTTGCGCGAACGACGTATCGCTGGCCACCCAAGGATTTAACAGCGACAGCAACGCACTGCACCTATTCTGGCAGGATGGAGATAAAGTCTTACCGCTTGAGCGCAAGGAACTCCTGGGCCAACTATTACTGGACGAGATCGTTACCCGTTATGATGAAAAAAATCGACGTTAAGATTCTGGACCCGCGTGTTGGTCAGGAATTTCCGCTGCCGACCTATGCCACTTCCGGCTCTGCCGGTCTTGATCTGCGCGCCTGCCTCGACACCGCCGTAGAGCTGGCACCGGGCGCCACCACGCTATTGCCGACCGGTCTTGCAATTCACATTGCCGATGCCTCTCTGGCGGCGGTGATCCTGCCGCGTTCCGGCCTGGGCCATAAGCATGGTATTGTGCTGGGCAATCTGGTGGGACTGATCGATTCTGACTATCAGGGTCAGCTGATGGTCTCCGTCTGGAACCGTGGTCAGGACAGCTTCACCATTCAACCCGGCGAGCGTGTTGCCCAGATGGTATTCGTCCCGGTGGTACAAGCTGAATTTAATCTGGTAGAAGACTTTGACGCCACCGATCGTGGTGAAGGCGGCTTCGGCCATTCCGGGCGTAAATAAACCCGGCTAAACGCATTCCACAATCTAATAACGTATTAACAAACCGCAAACAGACGTTTGCGGTTGTTGTGTGGATGTCAGCCTGACAAGTGCTTATTTTCAGGGGTATTTTGTAACATGGCAGAAAAACAAACTGCGAAAAGGAATCGTCGCGAAGAAATACTTCAATCTCTGGCTCTGATGCTTGAATCCAGCGATGGCAGTCAACGCATCACCACCGCGAAACTGGCCGCCTCGGTGGGCGTGTCGGAAGCGGCGCTGTACCGTCATTTCCCCAGCAAAACGCGAATGTTCGACAGCCTGATCGAGTTTATCGAAGACAGTCTGATCACGCGTATCAACCTGATCCTGAAGGATGAAAAAGACACCTCCGCGCGGCTGCGTCTGATTGTCCAGCTGATCCTCGGTTTCGGTGAGCGCAATCCGGGGTTAACTCGTATCCTGACCGGCCACGCGCTGATGTTTGAGCAGGACAGGCTGCAGGGGCGGATTAACCAGCTTTTCGAACGTATCGAAGCGCAGCTGCGCCAGGTATTGCGTGAAAAGAAGATGCGTGAAGGCGAGGGTTACAGCATTGATGAATCGCTGCTTGCCGGGCAGGTGCTGGCCTTCTGTGAAGGGATGCTCTCCCGCTTTGTGCGCAGTGAATTCAAATATCGTCCAACGGACGATTTTGATGCCCGCTGGCCGTTAGTCGCCGCGCAATTGCAGTAGCGGAAACAGCATTCAGGCCCGGTAAGCACAGCGCCACCGGGCAATAAACTCAGACGCCGTACGCTTCGCGATAGGCACGCACCGCCGCCAGGCTCTCTGCCATCTCCGGCTTCTCTTCCAGATAGGCAATCAGATCTTTCAGGGTGATGATTGAGGTCACTTTGCAGCTGTAGTCGCGCTCCACTTCCTGAATGGCAGAGATTTCACCCCGGCCACGCTCCTGACGGTCCAGCGAGATCAGCACGCCCGCCAGCGTCGCGTTGTTGGCCTGGATAATCTCCATCGACTCACGGATAGCGGTACCCGCGGTGATCACATCATCCACCAGCATGACCCGGCCCTGCAGCGCGCTGCCCACCAGATTCCCGCCTTCGCCGTGGGTTTTGGCCTCTTTACGGTTAAAGCAGTATGGCACGTCGCGATCGTGATGCTCCGCCAGCGCTACCGCGGTGGTGGTAGCAATCGGGATGCCTTTATAGGCAGGGCCAAACAGCAGGTCGAACTCAATCCCGGAATCCACCAGCGCCTCGGCATAGAAGCGGCCTAACAGGGCCAGATCGCGCCCGGTATTAAACAGCCCGGCGTTAAAGAAATAGGGGCTCTTGCGCCCGGATTTCAGCGTAAATTCGCCAAAATTAAGGACCTGCTTGCTAAGCGCAAACTCAATAAACTGGCGCTGATAGGGTTTCATGGGTTTACTCCTCATCTGACTTTGCTTTTCTACGGACAAAAAAAAGGCGACTCATCAGTCGCCTTTAAAATCAATTTCCTAACGCCGCCTTCTGCGTCGTTACGATGGATTCGATTCCCTCTCGGGCTAACGCCAGTAGCGCCAGAAGCTCTTCATGGGTAAACGGCTCACCTTCTGCGGTGCCCTGAACTTCGATGATACGACCGTCTTCGGTCATCACCACGTTCATGTCGGTCTCTGCTGCAGAATCTTCAACGTACTCCAGATCGCACAGCGCTTCGCCCTTGACGATACCCACAGACACCGCCGCAACCATACCTTTCATCGGGTTAGCTTTCAGCTTACCGGCCGCAACCAGTTTGTTCAGAGCATCGGCCAGCGCCACACAGGCACCGGTAATGGAGGCCGTGCGCGTGCCGCCATCCGCCTGGATCACATCGCAGTCCAGAGTGATGGTGAACTCGCCCAGCGTTTTCAGATCAACCGCTGCGCGCAGCGCACGGGCGATCAGACGCTGGATCTCCATGGTGCGACCGCCCTGTTTACCCTTCGCCGCTTCGCGGGCGTTACGGGTATGGGTGGAGCGTGGCAGCATGCCATACTCGGCAGTGATCCAGCCCTGACCCTGGCCTTTCAGGAAGCGCGGCACGCCCTCTTCGATGGAGGCGGTGCACAGCACTTTGGTGTCACCAAATTCAACAAGCACAGAGCCTTCAGCGTGTTTTGTATAGTTACGGGTCAGGGTGACGGGGCGCACCTGGTTGGCGCTACGACCTGATGGACGCATGATGATATCTCCGGCTTGAAACGAATGTGGCTGCGCATTATACGGATTAAACGCGCTTATTCCTATCCTGAGAAAGCCCCGAAAGCTATAATCCCCCCATCTCTCCTTAAAAACGGAAATATCTATGATCCGCAGTATGACCGCCTACGCCCGCCGTGAAATCAAGGGTAGCTGGGGCAGCGCTACCTGGGAAATGCGCTCGGTAAACCAACGCTATCTTGAAACCTATTTCCGTATGCCTGAGCAGTTCCGCAGCCTTGAGCCCGTGGTTCGTGAGCGTATCCGTTCTCGTCTGACGCGCGGTAAGGTTGAATGCAACCTGCGTTTTGAACCCGATGCGAGTGCGCAAGGGGAGCTGATCCTCAACGAGAAACTGGCTAAACAGCTGGTGAACGCCGCTAACTGGGTCAAAATGCAGAGCGACGAAGGCGAAATCAACCCGGTTGATATTCTGCGCTGGCCTGGGGTGATGGCGGCTGGTGACCAGGATCTGGACGCGATTACCGCTGAGATCCTTTCTGCGCTGGACGGCACGCTGGACGATTTCATCGAGGCCCGTGAAACCGAAGGCCAGGCGCTGAAGGCGCTGATCGAGCAACGTCTGGAAGGCGTGAGCGGCGAAGTCGTGAAAGTCCGTTCCCATATGCCAGAAATCCTGCAGTGGCAGCGTGAGCGTCTGGTGGCCAAGCTGGAAGACGCCGAAGTTCAACTGGAGAATAACCGTCTCGAGCAGGAACTGGTGCTGATGGCCCAGCGTATTGATGTTTCCGAAGAGCTGGACCGTCTGGAAGCGCACGTCAAAGAGACCTACAACATCCTGAAGAAGAAAGAGGCCGTCGGCCGCCGTCTCGACTTTATGATGCAGGAGTTCAACCGCGAATCGAACACCCTGGCGTCGAAATCGATTAACGCCGAAGTGACTAATTCTGCGATTGAATTGAAGGTGCTGATTGAACAAATGCGCGAGCAGATCCAGAACATCGAATAAGCCGTAACAGCGTTATTTTGTTATTAATGGTCCCGCTAAGGGACCATTTTCATTTAATCGCCATAAGAATTTACTGTCTGCTTTCGGCGCATCAGAACATAAGCACTCTTTTCCTGATTTTGGTAGAATGCAGGCCGCATTCCTTATTCTGATCTTTCTTTTCAGGAAACTTAATGGCAAACATCAACTTATCTATAGAGGGCGTCTCAAGCCTCTCAGTTGACCGTGATTTCAGACAGGACATTAACCTGCTGCGCGGAATAGCCATTCTTTCTGTTGTTTTTTATCACTTTACCGCCACCCTGCTGCCCGGCGGTTTCGCGGGCGTGGATGTGTTTTTCGTGATCTCCGGTTTTCTGATGACCAAAATCATCGCCACCGGCCTGGAACGCAACCGCTTTAACCTTATTCAGTTTTATGCCGCGCGCTGCAAAAGAATAATTCCCGCCCTGCTGGCGATGTGTCTGGTTATCGCCGTAGCGACCTTTTTCTGGCTACCGACAAATGAGTATAAAAAGCTCGGAAACTATATTGGCTATGCCGCTCTGTTTATTTCCAACCTGAAACTCAACAAAGAGACCGGGGACTATTTTGCCCTCGACTCGCATGAGAACTGGTTTTTACATACCTGGTCTTTATCCGTTGAATGGCAATTCTATCTGGTATTGCCGTTTATTATGATGGGCTTATATCCCCTCAGGAAAAAGCTCAACACCGGGCTTTGTCTGCTGGTCCTCACCGTCGCGTCCTTTATGGTGAGCATGACACAAACGTCTACAAACCCGGCCACCAGCTTTTACCTGATGCCGTATCGCGCCTGGGAGATGCTGTGTGGCGGGCTGGTCTGGTACGCCGCACAGCGTTTTATCCTGCCGTTAAGGCTGCGGCCATTTACGGCAATTGCGGGTTACGCCCTGATCCTGCTATCCCTCGTGTTCATCACGGCAGAGCAAGCGTGGCCCGGCCCGCTGACCTTACTCCCCGTCGCGGGTGCCATGCTGGTGATTTACAGCGACTACCAGCCGCTGGTGAGCCTGTTTGACCGCAATTTCCGCTGGGCCGGGCTGAGCTCGTACTCAGTCTACTTATGGCACTGGCCCATTGCGGTATTCCTGATCTATTCCGGACAACAGCATAATGGGCTGTGGGTGATGAGCGCGATTGCGCTCTCTTTTGCCGCCGGATGGCTCTCGTGGGTATTGATTGAGCAGCCCGGAAAAAACTACCTGAACCAGCGCTCGACCCGCGCATTCTGGTTAATCCTGTTTGCCTGCGTGGTCGTCGCCTGGCTGTTCAGCTATCTGGTTAAAAACAATATTGTTGTCAGCCATCCCGATCCGTTGGTGAATAAAATCGCGCTGGAAGCCACCAATAAAAACTATGCTGCTAACCCGAAAACGCACTTAAGCACTTATGGTACCGGTAAGCCTGCCGCCATCATTATTGGCGACAGCCATGCGGAAGCCACCGCAACCGCCCTGGCAGAAGCCGCGCAGGGCAAGGGCTCGGTTATCGGTATCACCTATTCTGGCTGCCCGACGCTGGCGACAGGTGAGCTGGGTGAGAGCAACGGATGCGGCGCATTCAACCGCTCTCTCCCTTCAAAGCTGCAGGATTATCCGTCAGATGTGCCGGTGGTGATCGTCAACCGTCTGACGCATTATGCTGAACAGCAGCTGGTGAAATTCGATACCCATTCGTCAGACAAGCAGGCGTACCTGCAACAGTATGCAGATGCGATTGTCGGAATGGCGTGCACCCTGAATCGCTCGCATCCGGTCTGGCTGGTGAACCCGATCCCCGAGATGGCGCGTAACGTTCCTCGCACGTTATCCCATCGTCTGATGACCGGCAAAGCTACCCGCGATTTATCGGTTCCTCTGGCGGACTACGAGAAAAAGAACGCGACCATTTTGCAGGCCCAGGCGCGGGCGGCAAAAGAGTGCGGCGTTCAGGTACTGGATCCCACCGCCTGGCTCTGTACCGCGAGTCGCTGTATGGGCAGTAAAAATCTCCAACCCTGGTACTTCGACGATAATCACCTCAGCGAAACCGGTAATAAAATACTGGTACCGATGTTCCGCCAGGTTTTTAGCCGACCGCAGCAGTAAAGACCAAATAAATCTAATGCGATATCGGGTTAAAAAAGCTGATATCGCACTTACACAGCCAATCATCCATTAGCTATTCTAAGGAATGGCCACTCACACAAAAAAATCTAAA
The DNA here is from genome assembly GCF_025566055.1 of Leclercia tamurae. Lineage (GTDB taxonomy): Bacteria > Pseudomonadota > Gammaproteobacteria > Enterobacterales > Enterobacteriaceae > Enterobacter > Enterobacter tamurae. The sequence continues at coordinate 137,818 of NZ_JAMHKS010000071.1, read as the reverse complement.
TCGTGAGACCGGCCACAAAACGTTACCCTGACGGCCTTAATGTTGGGGGGTAACATGCTGCTGCACATCCTGTATCTGATCGGTATCACCGCTGAGGCCATGACCGGAGCCCTGGCCGCCGGGCGTCGTCGTATGGACACTTTTGGGGTCATTATTATTGCCACGGCGACGGCGCTGGGCGGGGGTTCGGTCCGGGATATCCTGCTAGGCCACTATCCGCTCGGCTGGGTACAGCATCCTGAATATGTGATTATCGTCGCCGTTGCAGCGGTACTGACCACCATCGTCGCCCCGGTGATGCCCCATCTGCGGCGTCTGTTTCTGGTGCTGGATGCGCTCGGCCTGATCGTCTTCTCCATTATCGGTGCCCAGGTCGCGCTGGATATGGGCGAAGGCCCGGTTATCGCCACTATCGCAGCAGTGATCACCGGCGTGTTTGGCGGCGTACTGCGGGACATGTTCTGCAAACGCATTCCGCTGGTCTTTCAAAAAGAGATCTATGCCGGGGTCTCCTTCGCTTCAGCGGTGTTGTATGTCGCCCTGCAGCACTACGTGAGCAATCAGGATGTGGTGATTATCTCCACGCTGTTGTTTGGTTTTACCGCCCGTATGCTGGCGCTGCGTTTAAAGCTGGGCCTGCCGGTCTTTTATTACCGCCACGACAGCCACTAAAACCCCTGCACGCCCTGCTCATTCAGCCAGGAGGTTAGGGCGTTAACGGTGGGATGATGAACAAACTCCCCCAGCCTGCGCGCTTTTTCCACACCAATGCCCGGAACCTGCTGCCAGCGTAGCGTATCTCTGCTCTGCAACTGCTGCCAGTGACCATCCCCCAGCGCGCGCATGGCCACCCGGGGCAGAGGCACGCCAAGCGCAACCAGCCAGCGGGGCAAGGGCTGACGGCGCGCCAGGTTGAACTGATGCCAGAGCCGCAGGCCGCGCTGTGCCGAAAGACCGGGCGTATGCTGGAGTTGCTCCTGGGTGAGCGCCAGCCACGAAAACAGGTGCTCAAAATGATGTGCCTGATGAAGCACCTGCCAGCCAGCGTCACCCAACCCTTCGATGTTTAACACCGACGACGAACTCAGCCAGGCCAGCCGGGCCATAAACTGTTCGTGGCATTCCGGTGAGGCATAAAAACAGGTCAGCGGCGTAAAGCGCGACGCTGGCGGCACCGGTTTTTGTCGGTTAGTTCCTCGCCAGACGACTTTATCCACCCGCGGGATCCCCTGCCCGGCCAGGCTGATCTGAACCTGATCGCCCGGCGCAATATCCAGTTCCTGCCAGCGCCTCACCGACCCCAGATTGACGCGCTGCACCCGTTTATCATCAAGCTGTACCGGCTCAAGGGTGGCGACCACCGCGATCCTGCCGGTACGCCCCACGGCGAAGGTGATAGCCCGAACCTCGGCGACACGGGCGGCCGGGGCATACTTCCATGCCACCACCCAGCTACCGTCTCCGGGCAACCAGCGCTTGCCCGCAGGCTCCTGCGCCGAGCGGATCACAATACCATCGGTGACAAAGGGCAGCGGCGACTTCAGCCAGCGATCGCGTATTGTTTCAGCCTCCTCCACTGAACCGATCGGCTGCGTCCAGGATTCGCTCAGGATGAAGCCCGCCCGGGTTAACGCCTGCAGACGCTCCCCCATCGGGGCAGGACCGTCCGGCCAGGCCCAGATAAAGATGCCGATGTGATCCAGCCCAATGCTCGCATCCTGCCGCATCATCGCCCCGGCGACTTTTGCCCGCGCATTCATGCCGCCCATCTGATGCTGGATATGATTATCGCGACGTAAGAAGAGCTCCCCCTGTAACACGCTGTTGGCGAGCGGGCCCGTCACCCGGGCAGGCACCGAGGCGATGCGCTTAACGTTTGCCGTCCAGTCTTCACCTTTCAGCCCGTCACCCCGGCTGGTGGCCTGTACAAGTTGCCCCTGGCGGTAGACCAGCGTCACCGCTACGCCATCCACCTTAGGCTGGATCCACAGGTCTCGATGCGAACGCATCCACTGCCGGAGCGCCGCTTTATCGGCCACCTTCGATACCCCGGTATGGCTGACCGGGTGCCTGATCGAACCGCCCGCAGGCACTAGTGCGTCTGTCGCCGGTTCATCGCCAAAGCAGTGCCGCCACTGTTTCAGCCGCGCGGTCAGCTGGTCATATATCTCGTCGTCTACGTCGCTGACGCCCTGCTGCCAGTAAGCCTTATCCCAGCGGGCTATTTGCGCGCTGAGCCGGGCGATCTCCTGCTCTGCCTGGGCGGGTGCCCAGACCGGGCATACCGCCAGGCCGCAACTGCTCCAGAACAGCATGAGTACACCAAAACATCGCCACATCGTTATCCCTCCCTGTTTTACGGAGGGTATAACGCGGTATGACATCGCAGGCGACAGACAAAAACAGACTTTACGAGCCCGCATCAGGACTTTGTTTCTGTTGCAGCAAACGACGGAGAAAAGTGGAAAAGGGAGAGCAAAAATCAACTAAGAAGCGGAAAAAGTGTGACAAAGGCTACGTCACGAAGCGGCGACGTGTATAATAAGCCCGTATGTAGGACTTTCTTCGCTAACACATACAAAAGACTCTCATGGCTCAAGGCACGCTTTATATTGTTTCTGCCCCTAGTGGCGCGGGTAAATCCAGCCTGATTCAGGCGCTGTTAAAAACCCAACCGTTGTACGATACCCAGGTATCGGTTTCTCACACCACGCGCGCGCCGCGTCCGGGTGAGGTGCACGGTGAACACTATTTCTTTGTTGATCACGACGAATTCAGAGCGATGATTGGCAGAGATGCGTTTCTTGAACACGCGGAAGTCTTCGGTAATTACTACGGCACCTCACGTGAAACTATTGAGCAGGTGCTGTCGACCGGCGTAAACGTGTTCCTGGATATCGACTGGCAGGGCGCAGAGCAGATTCGCAAGAAGATGCCTGATTCGCGCAGTATCTTTATTTTACCGCCGTCGAAAGATGAGCTGGACCGTCGTCTTCGTGGCCGCGGCCAGGACAGCGAAGAGGTTATCGCAAAACGTATGGCCCAGGCAGTTGCGGAAATGAGCCATTACGCCGAATATGATTACCTGATTGTGAATGATGACTTTGACGCCGCCCTGAGCGATCTCAAAATCATCCTTCGCGCCGAACGTCTGCGCATGAGCCGCCAGAAGCAGCGACATGACGCATTAATCACCAAACTGTTGGCAGACTGAACCCACATTCAGTATCATGCCCAGTCATTTCTTCATCTGTGGAGCATTTTAAGTATGGCACGCGTAACTGTTCAGGACGCTGTAGAGAAAATTGGTAACCGTTTTGACCTGGTGCTGGTCGCCGCGCGTCGCGCTCGTCAGATGCAGTCAGGCGGTAAAGATCCACTGGTACCGGAAGAAAACGATAAAACTACCGTTATCGCATTGCGTGAAATCGAAGAAGGTCTGATCAACAACCAGATCCTTGATGTTCGTGAACGCCAGGAGCAGCAAGAGCAGGAAGCCGCAGAACTGCAGGCCGTTACCGCCATTGCTGAAGGTCGTCGTTAATTAAACCTGCGGGTCGCCCTTGTATCTGTTTGAAAGCCTGAATCAACTGATTCAAACCTACCTGCCGGTAGACCAGATTAAGCGTCTCCAGCAGGCGTATCTCGTTGCACGTGACGCTCACGAGGGCCAGACACGTTCAAGCGGTGAACCCTATATCACGCATCCGGTAGCGGTGGCCTGTATTCTGGCCGAGATGAAACTCGACTATGAAACGCTGATGGCTGCCCTGCTGCATGACGTGATCGAAGATACCCCCGCCACCTACCAGGACATGGAACAGCTGTTTGGCAAAAGCGTTGCCGAGCTGGTGGAAGGGGTATCTAAGCTTGATAAGCTGAATTTCCGCGACAAGAAAGAGGCGCAGGCCGAAAACTTCCGCAAAATGATCATGGCGATGGTGCAGGATATCCGCGTCATTCTGATCAAACTCGCTGACCGTACCCACAATATGCGCACCCTGGGCTCTCTGCGCCCGGACAAACGTCGTCGCATTGCCCGTGAAACCCTCGAAATCTACAGCCCGCTGGCGCACCGTTTAGGTATTCATCACATTAAAACCGAGCTGGAAGAGCTGGGTTTTGAAGCGTTGTACCCGAACCGCTTCCGCGTGATTAAAGAGGTGGTGAAAGCCGCACGGGGTAACCGTAAAGAGATGATTCAGAAGATCCTCTCTGAAATCGAAGGGCGTTTGCAGGAAGCGGGTATCCCCTGCCGCGTCAGCGGTCGCGAAAAGCATCTGTACTCCATCTACTGCAAAATGGTGCTCAAAGAGCAGCGTTTTCACTCGATCATGGATATCTACGCGTTCCGCGTGATCGTCCATGACTCCGACACCTGCTATCGCGTGCTCGGTCAGATGCACAGCCTGTATAAACCGCGTCCGGGTCGGATGAAAGACTATATCGCCATTCCTAAGGCGAACGGATATCAGTCTCTGCACACCTCGATGATTGGCCCGCACGGCGTGCCGGTTGAGGTGCAGATCCGTACCGAAGACATGGACCAGATGGCGGAGATGGGTGTTGCCGCGCACTGGGCTTATAAAGAGCGTGGCGGCGAAAGCAGCACCACCGCACAGATCCGTGCCCAGCGCTGGATGCAGAGCCTGCTGGAGCTGCAACAGAGCGCCGGTAGCTCGTTTGAATTTATCGAGAGCGTTAAATCCGATCTCTTCCCGGATGAGATTTACGTTTTCACGCCAGAGGGGCGCATTGTCGAGCTGCCTGCTGGCGCAACCCCGGTCGACTTCGCTTACGCCGTGCATACCGATATCGGTCATGCCTGTGTCGGCGCACGTGTCGACAGGCAGCCGTACCCGCTGTCACAGCCGTTGACCAGCGGCCAGACGGTGGAAATCATTACCGCGCCTGGCGCACGTCCGAACGCGGCGTGGCTCAACTTTGTCGTTAGCTCGAAAGCCCGCGCCAAGATCCGCCAGTTGCTGAAAAACCTCAAACGCGACGACTCCGTCAGCCTGGGCCGTCGTCTGCTCAACCACGCGTTGGGCGGCAGCCGCAAGCTGGCTGAGATCCCGAAAGAGAACGTCCAGCGTGAAATCGAGCGCATGAAGCTCGCTACGCTTGACGATCTGCTGGCGGAAATCGGTCTGGGTAACGCGATGAGCGTGGTAGTGGCGAAGAACCTGCAGCAGGGCGAAACCTCTGTGCCGCAGCCGTCATCAACCAGCCATGGTCATCTGCCGATCAAAGGCGCCGACGGCGTGTTGATTACCTTTGCCAAGTGCTGCCGACCGATCCCGGGCGACCCGATTATTGCTCACGTCAGCCCTGGTAAGGGTCTGGTTATCCACCACGAATCCTGTCGTAACATCCGTGGCTACCAGAAAGAGCCTGAGAAGTTTATGGCGGTGGAGTGGGATAAAGAGACCGAGCAGGAATTCATCACCGAAATCAAGGTGGATATGTTCAACCACCAGGGTGCGCTGGCGAACCTGACGGCGGCAATCAACACCGCCTCTTCCAACATTCATAGCCTGAATACGGAAGAGAAAGATGGCCGCGTTTACAGCGCCTTTATTCGTCTGACCGCACGCGACCGTGTGCATCTGGCGAACATCATGCGCAAAATCCGCGTGATGGCCGACGTAATCAAAGTCACCCGTAACCGAAACTAGCGTTATGAATTCAACACGTTATGCCCGGATCTGCGAAATGCTCGCCAGGCGTCAGCCCGATCTGACGGTCTGCATGGAGCAGGTCCATAAACCGCATAACGTGGCTGCTATCGTCCGTACCGCTGATGCCGTCGGTGTGCATGAAGTGCACGCCGTCTGGAAAGGGACGCGAATGCGTCCCATGGCCTCGGCTGCCGCAGGCAGCAACAGCTGGGTACAGGTCAAAGCCCACAACAATATTAGCGACGCCATTTCGCACCTGAAAGGGCGCGGCATGCAGATTCTGGCGACCCATCTTTCCGACAAAGCCGTCGACTTCCGCGAGATCGATTACACCCGCCCGACCTGCATTCTGATGGGTCAGGAGAAAACGGGGATCACCCAGGAAGCCTTAGATCTGGCGGATCGGGACATCATCATTCCGATGACCGGTATGGTGCAGTCTCTGAACGTCTCCGTGGCCTCCGCGCTCATTCTGTATGAAGCTCAGCGCCAGCGACAAAATGCCGGGATGTACAAACGCGAGAACAGCATGCTGCCGGAAGACGAGCAGCAGCGACTGCTGTTTGAAGGCGGCTATCCGGTGCTGGCCAATGTGGCGAAGCAGAAAAGGTTACCCTACCCCCACGTGAATATGCAGGGCGAAATTGAAGCCGATGCGACGTGGTGGGCCACCATGCAAGCGACGAAATAATTATGCAAGGCCGCCTGCTGGATGCCGTGCCGCTCAATTCCCTGACGGGCGTTGGCGCGGCCCAGAGCAGCAAACTGGCAAAAATTGGCCTGCATACCGTGCAGGATCTCCTCCTGCACCTCCCCCTGCGTTACGAAGACCGCACCCAGCTCTATCAGATTGGCGAGCTGCTGCCCGGTATTTACGCCACGGTTGAAGGCGAAGTCCTGAACAGCAACATCACTTTCGGTGGTCGCCGGATGATGACCTGCCAGATCAGCGACGGCTCCGGCATTCTGACGATGCGTTTTTTCAACTTCAGTGCGGCAATGAAAAACAGTCTCGCCCCGGGGCGACGAGTGCTGGCCTATGGCGAAGCCAAACGCGGGACATACGGCGCGGAGATGATCCACCCGGAATACCGCGTGCAGGGCGATCTCAGTACCCCTGAGATGCAGGAGACGCTGACCCCGGTCTATCCGACCACCGAAGGCATCAAGCAGGCGACGCTGCGCAAGCTGACCGATCAGGCGCTGGAGCTACTCGACACCTGCGCCATTACTGAACTGCTGCCGCCCGAGCTGGCGCAGGGGATGATGAGCCTGCCGGAGGCGTTGCGCACCCTGCACCGCCCGCCGCCAACATTACAGTTAAGCGATCTGGAGAGCGGGCAACATCCGGCCCAGCGTCGACTGATTCTGGAAGAGCTGCTGGCGCATAACCTGAGCATGCTGGCGTTACGCGCCGGGGCACAGCGTTTTCATGCCCTGCCGCTCCCGTCCCATGACGAATTAAAAGATAAGCTGCTGGCCTCGCTGCCGTTTAAACCTACCGGAGCGCAGGCCCGCGTGACCGCTGAGATCGAGCACGACCTGGCGCTGGACGTGCCGATGATGCGTCTGGTGCAGGGCGACGTTGGCTCCGGTAAAACGCTGGTGGCGGCCCTGGCCGCGCTGCGCGCCATTGCCCACGGCAGACAGGTTGCGCTGATGGCCCCAACCGAACTGCTGGCCGAGCAGCATGCGAATAATTTCCGCAGCTGGTTTGCCCCGTTGGGGGTTGAAGTGGGCTGGCTGGCCGGGAAGCAAAAAGGCAAGGCGCGACAGGCGCAGCAGGAGGCCATCGCCAGCGGTCAGGTGCAGATGATTGTCGGCACCCACGCCATCTTTCAGGAGCAGGTGCAGTTCCACGGCCTGGCGCTGGTAATCATCGATGAGCAGCACCGTTTCGGCGTGCATCAGCGTCTGGCGCTGTGGGAAAAAGGGCTCCAGCAGGGGTACCATCCGCACCAGCTGATTATGACCGCCACGCCGATCCCGCGCACCCTGGCGATGACCGCCTATGCCGATCTCGATACCTCCACCATCGACGAACTTCCTCCGGGTCGTACGCCGGTAACCACCGTGGCCATTCCCGATACGCGCCGCAGCGAGATTATTGATCGGGTGCGCAACGCCTGTCAGGAAGGCCGTCAGGCCTACTGGGTCTGTACCCTGATTGAAGAGTCGGATCTGCTGGAAGCCCAGGCGGCGGAAGCGACATGGGAAGAGTTAAAGCTGGCCCTGCCGGAGCTGAACGTCGGCCTGGTGCATGGCCGGATGAAGCCTGCCGAGAAGCAGGCGGTGATGCAATCCTTCAAGCAGGGCGACCTGCATCTGCTGATCGCCACCACGGTGATTGAAGTGGGGGTGGACGTGCCTAACGCCAGCCTGATGATTATCGAAAACCCGGAGCGTCTGGGACTGGCGCAGCTCCACCAGCTGCGGGGTCGCGTCGGACGTGGCGCAGTAGCCTCACACTGCGTGTTGCTCTACAAAGCGCCACTGTCGAAAACCGCCCAGAAGCGCCTGCAGGTGCTGCGCGACAGCAACGACGGCTTTGTGATTGCGCAACAGGATCTTGAGATCCGCGGGCCGGGCGAACTGCTCGGCACCCGCCAGACCGGTAACGCCGAGTTTAAAGTGGCCGACTTGCTGCGCGATCAGGGCATGATCCCCGAAGTTCAGCGTCTGGCACGCCATATCCATGAACGCTACCCCGACCAGGCGGCAGCGTTAATCGAGCGCTGGATGCCCGAGACCGAGCGCTACTCCAACGCCTGATTAGCCAAACATCGGCAACATCAGATAGAGCTTGATCACCAGCGCGTTGACGATATCAATAAAGAACGCCCCCACCATCGGCACCACCAAAAACGCCATATGTGACGGACCGAAACGCTCGGTGATGGCCTGCATGTTAGCGATCGCCGTTGGCGTCGCTCCCAGACCAAAACCGCAATGCCCGGCCGCCAGCACCGCCGCGTCATAGTTTTTACCCATCAGTCGCCAGGTCACAAACATGGCATAGCAGGCCATAAACAGGGTCTGCACGGCGAGAATGGCCAGCATCGGCAGGGCCAGCGAGGCCAGTTCCCACAGTTTGAGGCTCATCAGGGCCATCGCCAGAAACAGCGACAGGCAGACGTTACCCAGCACCGATACCGCCCGCTCAAAGACGCGATAAAAGCCCATCAGCGCCAGGCCGTTGCTGAGGATCACCCCCACGAACAGCACGCAGACAAAGGTTGGCAGCTCCAGCGCGGAACCGGCCAGCAGTTGCGCAATGATTTTACCCACCGTCAGGCAGATGGCGATCAGCGCAATGGTTTCGATCAGCACCAGGGAGGTGATCATCCGCCCGACGTCCGGCTTTTCGAACGCCGACGGTACCGCTTCATCTTCCGGACAGCCGTTCGGGGTAGCGGAGTGCTTCACCAGATAGCGCGCCACCGGCCCGCCAATCAGGCCGCCCAGTACCAGACCAAAGGTGGCGCAGGCCATCGCTACTTCGGTGGCATTCTGGAAACCATAGCGCTCGACAAACAGCTTACTCCACGCCGCCCCGGTGCCATGCCCGCCGGAGAGGGTAATGGAACCGGCCAGCAGGCCCATCAGCGGATCCAGCCCCAGCAGGGAGGCCATGCCGATACCGATGGCGTTCTGCATCACCAGCAGCCCGATCACCACAATCAAAAACACGCCCAGCACTTTGCCGCCTGCCCGCAGGCTGGCGAGGTTGGCGTTCAGGCCGATGGTGGCGAAAAAGGCCAGCATCAGCGGGTCTTTTAACGTCATATCAAAGTCGATTTCCCAGCCCATGCTCTTTTTCAGCACCAGCAGCGCAACGGCGGCCAGCAGCCCGCCCGCGACGGGCTCCGGGATGGTGTATTTTTTGAGAAGGGGGACACTGTGAACCAGTTTACGGCCAAGCAGTAACACCAGCGTTGCCGCAACGAGGGTCGACAACGTATCGAGATGAATCATAGTGGGCTCCTTATATGACACGTGCTCCATGAAATGCGTGTTTTGCTGAACCCTTTGCGCGACTTAAGCGCAACCGGGAGCAGGAGTGTAATGAACTTTACCGTAGCGTGACAGAAAAGCCGTATTAAGCTGGGGGTTTTCTCTGCTATTTTTGCGAGCAATCGTTTGCTTTTCTCACCCACTCGGCTAAAATGCCCGCTTTTCTTCCTGGGGATCGCAGCAGATGTCCGTAAACGCCGTAGAACAGCAAGATGCGCAACCGATTGCGCAGCCGCATAACAGTGAACTGATTTACCGTCTTGAAGATCGCCCCCCGCTGGCGCAGACTTTGTTCGCCGCCTGTCAGCATCTGCTGGCGATGTTCGTGGCCGTCATCACCCCTGCCCTGCTGATCTGCCAGGCGCTCGGTTTACCGGCGCAGGACACCCAGCACATCATCAGCATGTCGCTGTTTGCTTCAGGCGTAGCCTCCATCATTCAGATTAAAGCCTGGGGTCCGGTGGGTTCCGGCCTGCTGTCGATTCAGGGCACCAGCTTTAACTTTGTCGCCCCGCTGATCATGGGCGGCACGGCGTTGAAAACCGGCGGCGCGGATGTCCCGACGATGATGGCAGCCCTGTTCGGCACCCTGATGCTGGCGAGCTGCACCGAGATGGTCATCTCCCGCGTGCTGCATCTTGCGCGTCGCATTATTACCCCACTGGTCTCCGGCGTAGTGGTGATGATTATCGGACTGTCACTGATTCAGGTGGGCCTGACCTCCATCGGTGGCGGTTACGCCGCGATGGCCGACCATACCTTTGGCGCCCCGAAAAACCTGCTGCTGGCGGGCGTGGTACTGGCAATCATTATTCTGCTTAACCGCCAGCGTAATCCGTATCTGCGCGTCGCCTCGCTGGTGATCGCCATGGCCGCAGGCTATCTCGCCGCCTGGGGGATGGACATGCTGCCGCAGTCTGCCGCCACGACCGACACCCCGCTGATCGTGATTCCGACCCCGCTCTACTACGGCCTGGGCATCGACTGGAACCTGCTTCTGCCACTGATGCTGGTGTTTATGATCACCTCCCTGGAGACCATTGGGGATATCACTGCCACCTCCGACGTCTCTGAGCAGCCGGTCTCTGGCCCGCTGTACATGAAGCGCCTGAAGGGCGGCGTGCTGGCCAACGGCCTGAACTCCTTTGTCTCCGGTGTGTTCAACACCTTCCCGAACTCCTGCTTCGGTCAGAACAACGGCGTGATCCAGCTGACCGGCGTGGCCAGCCGCTACGTGGGCTTTGTGGTAGCGCTGATGCTGATCGTGCTGGGTCTGTTCCCGGCGGTCAGTGGCTTTGTGCAGCACATTCCTGAGCCGGTGCTCGGCGGCGCAACGCTGGTGATGTTCGGCACTATCGCGGCATCGGGCGTACGCATCGTCTCCCGTGAGCCGCTGAACCGCCGCGCCATCATGATTATCGCCCTGTCGCTGGCAGTCGGTCTGGGTGTGTCTCAGCAGCCGCTGATCCTGCAGTTTGCCCCGGACTGGGTGAAAAACCTGCTCTCTTCCGGCATCGCTGCCGGCGGGATCACCGCTATCGTTCTGAACCTGATTTTCCCGCCAGAAAAGAACTGATCCCCCTTTACGGCAGCAGGCAACTGCTGCCGTAACCCAGAATTCCGCCCTTCCAGCCTTGAGCATTGCGTATAAATCGTGCATAACTCCTTTATGTGCGTTTTACGTGATGGAAGACCATGAAATTTATTGGAAAGCTTCTCGTCGGTATTCTGGCCGTTCTGCTTATTGCGATCCTCGCGCTCTATATCCTGGTTCAGACCCGCTGGGGCGCGGCGCAGGTCAGCAGCTGGATCACGGTAAACACCGACTACGAACTCAATTTCGACCTGATGGATCACCGTTTCTCCTCACCGACGCACCTGGTGCTGAAAAACGTCACCTTCGGGCGCGACGGTCAACCCGCCACTCTGGTGGCGAAAATGGTCGATATCGGTGTAAGCAGCCGCCAGCTCACCGATCCACTGCACATGGATACCATCACCCTGTTTGACGGCACGCTGAACCTCTCCCCGCAGACGGCACCTCTCCCCTTCCAGGCCGATCGCCTGCTGCTGAACAACATGGCCTTCAACAGCCCGAATACCGCGTGGGATCTGAGCGCCCAGAAGGTCACCGGCGGCGTACGCCCATGGGATCCTGAAGCAGGCAACGTGCTGGGTAAAAAAGCCAACATTCAGATTAGCGCCGGGTCGCTGACGCTGAACGGCGTCCCAGCCAGCAACGTGCTGATTGAGGGCGAGCTGACAGATAAAGAGGTGGTGCTGACCACCATCGGCGCCGACATGGCGCGGGGTTCGCTCACCGGTACCGCGCGACGCGATGCTAACGGCGGCTGGAAAGTGGACAACATGCGCCTGAACGATATTCGCCTGCAGAGCGATAAATCGCTGGCCGACTTTTTTGCGCCGATCACCACCCTGCCGTCGTTGCAGATTGGCCGCCTCGACGTGACCGACGCCCGCCTGCAGGGACCGGACTGGGCGGTGACGGATCTCGATTTAAGCCTGCGCAACCTGACCCTGAGCCAGGGCGACTGGCAGAGCGAAGACGGTCGCCTGTCGATGAACGCCAGTGAGTTTATCTATGGCTCGCTGCACCTGTTCGACCCGATCCTGAATGCCGAATTCTCCCCGCAGGGGATCGCCCTGCGCCAGTTCACCTCGCGTTGGGAAGGCGGGATGCTGCGCACCTCCGGTAACTGGTTGCGCAGCGGGAAAGCGCTGGTGCTGGATGATGTCGCCGTCGCCGGGCTGGAATACACCCTGCCGGAAAACTGGAAAACGCAGTGGATGGAGACTCTGCCGGAATGGCTGCACAGCGTCACGCTGCGCAAATTCGGCCTGAGCCGTAACCTGGTGATTGACGTTGATTCTACCTTCCCGTGGCAGGTCACTGCCCTCGACGGCTACGGCACCAACCTGCTGCTGGCGAAAGATCGCCAGTGGGGCGTATGGGCGGGTACCGCCACCCTGAACGGCGCGGCGGCGACCTTTAACCGCGTGGACGTGCGCCGTCCGTCACTCTCCCTGACGGCTAACGCCTCGACCATTGCCATCAATGAGCTGAGCGCCTTTACCGAGAAAGGCATTCTGGAAGCGAAGGCCAGCGTCTCGCAGACGCCGGTGCGTCAGACCACCATCAACCTGACCGGGCGCGGCGTGCCGTTGAACGTGATCCAGCAGTGGGGATGGCCGGCGCTACCGATAACGGGCGATGGCAATATTCAGCTTAGCGCCAGCGGCAATGTGCAGAAAGATTCGCCGTTGAAGCCGACGGTTAACGGCAGGCTGAACGCGGTGAACATGGATAAACAGCAGGTCACGCAGACGATGACGGGCGGGGCGGTGAGTACGGTTGGAACACCCGCACCAACACCGTAGGCCCGGTAAGCGCAGCACCACCGGGCATGAGGCCGCAGAGATGCCGGGTGGCGGCTTCGCCTTACCCGGCCTACAAAACCCTACTGGGTGGGGAATTTAAAGGTGAACCACCACCTCATCCCCCTCCGCTTTCACCACCACGCCCCACTCGCTGCCCGCGTGTGATGCGCCTTTCACACCGCTAATCTGCTGCACATTGCGCAAACAGACCGACCAGTTCCGCGCCTCGCCGTTCCCTTTTAACGTCAGGGTATCGCCGCTGCGCGTCGCGGTCAGGGTAAAGGCTACGGCACCGTTGGCCGCAGGCACGTCGCTCACCGCCGTGGCACCGTCGTGCAGGTTAAACAGCTGGAAAGCCGTGCCTTCGTTCCACGCGTAGTCCGGCTTCTGGTCATTGTTACCCAGTGCCAGCAGGGTGTTGTCGCATACATAGACCGGCAGGCTGCGGAAATCGTGCTGCTGTTTATGCCAGCGGCTGCCCTGGATTTCGTCGTTATGCCACAGGTGCGTCCAGCGCCCTTCCGGCAGATAAAACTGCACGTCGCCCGCCTCGCTGAACACCGGGGCCACCATGATGGAATCCCCCAGCATGTACTGGCGGTCGAGATAGTCGCAGGCCGGATCGTCCGGGAACTCGAGCATCATCGCCCGCAGCATCGGGGTACCGAACTCACGGGCCAGCGCCGCCTGGCGATAGAGGTACGGCATCATCCGGCATTTGAGCTGCGTGAAGTGGCGCACCACGTCGCAGGACTCGTCGTCATACGCCCACGGCACCCGGTAGGATTTACTCCCGTGCAGGCGGCTGTGGCTGGAGAGCAGCCCGAACGCGCACCAGCGTTTGTAGACGTGCGCCGGGGCAGTGTTTTCGAACCCGCCGATATCGTGGCTCCAGAATCCGAACCCGGAGAGGCCGATCGACAGCCCGCCGCGCAGGCTTTCGGCCATCGACTCGTAGTTGGCGTAGCAGTCCCCGCCCCAGTGCACCGGGAACTGTTGCGCACCCACCGAGGCCGACCGGGCAAACAGCACCGCCTCCTCCTCGCCTACCGTCTCTTTCAGCACGTTCCACACCAGCTCGTTGTAGATGTAGGCGTAATGGTTGTGCATCTTCTGCGGGTCGGAACCGTCGAACCACTGCACGTCGGTCGGGATGCGCTCGCCGAAGTCGGTTTTGAAGCAGTCAACGCCGATCTCCACCAGGCCCTTCAGCTTGTCGGCATACCACTGGCACGCTTCCGGGTTGGTGAAGTCGTAGATCGCCAGCCCCGGCTGCCATTTATCCCACTGCCACAGAGAGCCATCCGGGCGTTTCAGCAGATAGCCCTTCTCTTTCAGCTCGTTAAAGATCGGCGATTTCTGCCCGATATACGGGTTGATCCACACGCAGACCTTCAGCCCTTTGTCCTTCAGGCGGCGGATCATCCCTTCCGGATCCGGGAACGTCACCGGGTCCCACTCGAAATCGCACCACTGGAAGGCCTTCATCCAGAAGCAGTCGAAATGGAAGACGTGCAGCGGCAGGTCGCGCTCGGCCATGCCATCGATAAAGCTGTTCACCGTCGCCTCGTCGTAGTTGGTGGTAAACGAGGTAGTGAGCCACAGGCCGAACGACCAGGCTGGCGGCAGCGCCGGACGCCCGGTGAACCGGGTATAGCGGTTGAGCACCTCTTTTGGCGTCGGGCCGTCGATGACGAAATACTCCAGATACTCGCCCTCGACGCTAAACTGCACCTTCGACACCTTCTCGGAGCCGATTTCAAAGGAGACGTTTTCCGGGTGGTTCACCAGCACGCCATAGCCGCGATTGGTGAGGTAGAACGGGATATTTTTGTACGACTGCTCGGTGCTGGTGCCGCCGTCACGGTTCCAGGTTTCGACCGTCTGGCCGTTGCGCACCAGGGCGGTAAAGCGCTCGCCGAGGCCGTAGACCGTTTCGCCCACGCCCAGATCCAGCCGCTCGAACATGTAGTTGCGATCGCCATTGCCGTCCTGCACGTAGCCGTTGTTTTTCAACTGGCTGCCAGTAATGCGCTGGCCGTTCCTGAGGAAATCCAGCGCCCAGAACTCGCCTTTGGTGACGCGCACGCTGACGTTGCCACTTTTCAGTTCGGCAAACTCGGCGTTGTTTTCAATCTGTACGTTGACCTCTTTCAGGACGTTGAGCGGATAGTGTGGACCGTTATCCAGCGCCCCCTGGAAGTGCTCGATGCGCACCCCGACAATCCCCTCCTGCGGCACAAACAGGCGTACCGTGAACATCAGGGTGTCGAGCTGCCAGGTGCGCTCGCGCACGTCGCGCGGGGCGACATAGACCACGAGGTCGTTGCCCTGCTGCTCCACATCGAACACCTGCACCGGGTAGGTCACGTTCAGACCCGGTTGGATAAGCCAGTTTCCGTCACTGATTTTCATGCTTTCGTCCTCTTAGTTCTGCAATTCTTTACTGACCGGCAGGGTGTTGAACTCCTGCTGATTACGACGCGCGCCCTGCGCCAGGTCGTTCATGATTTTCATCAGGAATGGCGTTTTCAGGCTGTAGTAGCGTTTGGCGATCACCGCGCTCAGCAGGTAACACGCCGCCGGGACCAAGGTAAACAGGGCGATGATGATGCTGATGGTGGCGCTGTTCTGGGTTTTGGCTGCGGCATCGTAGCCGCCGCCTGCCAGCATCCAGCCGATTAACGCGCCGCCCAGGGCCAGGCCCAACTTGAGCACGAACAGCGTGCCCGCAAAGCTGATGCCGGTGAGGCGTTTGCCGTTGGTCCACTCGCCGTAATCGACGGTATCGGACATCATTACCCACTGGATCGGCGTTACCAGCTGGTGCAGCACGCCAATCACGAAGATAAAGCCAAACATGGTGATGCTGGCCTGCATCGGCACGAAGAACATCGCCACGCTCGCCACCGCCAGCAGGGCGTTGGTCCACCAGAAGACGCTGACTTTGCACTTCCAGTCGGTGAGCGGTTTCGCCAGCGCGGAGCCGATCAGGTTGCCGACGCAGTAGGTAGTGAGGAAAGCGACGAACAGCTCCGGCGAGCCGAGGATCCAGGTGACGTAATACATCATCGCGCCGCCGCGCACGCAGACCGCCAGAATATTGAGGATGGTGAGCAGCCCGACGATGCGCCACTGGTCGTTCTGCCAGATGTCGCGCAGATCTTCGCGCATAGAGGTGGTGCTCGGCGGCACCTGGATGCGCTCTTTGGTGGTGAAGAAGCAGAACGCCAGCATCAGGAAGGCCACCACCGACAGCACCGCGATGCCGCCCTGGAAGCCGAACGCTTTATCCTCGCCGCCAATCAGGTTCACCAGCGGCATCATCAGCACCGTGGAGAGCATGCCGCCCGCCGTCGCCAGCACAAAGCGCCAGGACTGGAGGGAGATACGCTGCGTCGGGTCGTTGGTGATCACCCCGCCCAGCGCGCAGTACGGGATGTTGACCACGGTATAGAGCAGGGTCAGCAGGGTGTAGGTGACGGCGGCGTAGATCATTTTGCCGTTCAGGCTGAGGTCCGGCGTGGTGTAGGCCAGCACGCAGACCAGGCCAAACGGGATGGCACCGAACAGGATCCACGGGCGGAACTTACCCCAGCGGCTGCGGGTGCGGTCGGCAAGCAGCCCCATGCAGGGGTCGGAGATGGCATCCAGCGCACGCGCCAGCAGGAACATGGTGCCGACGAACCCGGCGGGGATACCGAAGATATCGGTGTAGAAAAACATCATGTAGAGCATGACGTTGTCGAAGATGATGTGACTTGCGGCGTCACCCATGCCGTAACCAATTTTCTCTTTGACGGACAAGACTTCGCTTTTCATTGTTATTCCTTCACGCGTAGGGCGCTGAGACCGGTTACAGTTTTTGTAAACCATTCACCTACGGGCAGGTATTGCGTTTTCTGGTTACGTTTTTACGTTTCTTGTTTTTTGTGATCGCGGTAAAAGTGCGGAGGCGGAAAATGTAACCTGAGGATTTTCTTAAGGTTTAGGTTGGAGGGCTTAACACAGGTCAAGAAAGGGGTGAAATAGGTGCGGGAAAAGATGGGGTAAATGATTGAAAGTAGATATAATGCGCCCCGCCTCCATGTAGCAATCGAGGCGCGGAAGATCGTCATCTCCGGTGAGGTGGCTGGACTTCAAATCCAGTTGGGACCGCCAGCGGTCCTGGGCAGGTTCGACTCCTGTGATCTTCCGCCAAAATTTCTTAACTAAATCCTTCTAACAAAGCATTAACTCCATTTGACTCATCAAAACATATATCTGCCAGTACTTTTTCCGCTGATTGATAGCGAATAACAGGAATTGTCAACGTATGACGAAACTGAAGTAATATGCTAATTAACTCAGGGATAGCACTATCGTCACAATTTTCAAGCTGCCCATTTTTGCATTGAATTACAATATTCTCAGGCATCGAAATTAATTCTACATCAGGTCTTTTATAAAAATCCTTCTCTTTATAAAAAAATTCATTATTCCTCCAGCGCAAAATTTCGAAAACTGTATTCTTAAGCGAAACTGGATAGGTTATATGTGTTATATAATCTCTAAAGCCTATGAATGTATTTTCAAATACGCTGGTTTTTTCTTTATCTTCAAGATTTAATTCGAAGTCTTCTAAATTAGCATTACTGTAGGATGTAATCATCAAAGATACATCTGAAAAAAATGTAACATTACTCCAAATTTCTTTATGTATCTCATTAATACTGGAATTCTTTAAAATACGTTCATAATGAAGTTGATAATCCTCAAGGCATTTACGTAAAACTGATTTCCTGAAAGAACTATAATCTATATCAGAGCATAATTCTAGAATATTCTTATATTGCACTGTATCATTGGATTCGTAAATTTTAAGAAGCAAGGAATCTCTTTTATCTTTAACTTCAATGCAAATAAATTCAGCACAAAAATATTCCATTAGTGATTTATGAGACCATCTAAATAAAGCACCTTCTTTAATAAATACTGGCACTGAATAAATCAAATCGTTAATAAAGTGATTTGGCCTAAAACTAATACCTTGCAAATTAGATGAAATCTCCAATATTGCAAATTCCAATTCACTTCGTGTGAATTCTAGTTTTCCATTCTTTCTCAGGCACCAAAAGGCTAAACGCCGGAGCAAAATACTGAATTCAGTAATATCTAAACCTGATTGCTTTTGACGAACATATCCGGTTTCTTTGCTTAGATCATGCATTTCAAACAATGCTTCAAATACTTGACTATAAAAAAGATCTTTACGTCTCGGTATCACTGGTTTGTGTTTATAAGAATAAAACAGTAATGAAACATATAATGGTGTTGTTAGAAAATCCACGATATTGATATTATCTCGATTCCTCATTAACTCTATTTCATTAATAAGTTTTTTTGATAAAACCAAACTATTACCTATATTAAAAGAGTTCGCATCATATAATTTCAAGAGATTATATGACTGATATAGCTCTAGTGGTTGAATTTTAAAGCGAGAATAACTATGTAACTCTAATAAACTCTGGTCAGGTCTAGAAGTAATAATGATATTAGAAGAAGAAAATTCCTCAGAAAATTTCTTTATTCTTTTGATAATCGCTGATTTTTTATCCGACTGAACTTCATCAATCCCATCAAAGAAAAATGCAAATGGAAATTTTTTTAAGAGATCATTTGATTCAATGCTTTCCAAGCCAAACATTGATTTTATTTGAGTGTCAATTGGCTGATTTTCTAAAGATCTCAACTCAATATACACTGGAATAAATTCTGTCTTTTCAATTGTATCTATTACTATTTTTTTTAAGAGTGTTGATTTCCCCATGCCTGCGTTATCTATAACCAAGAGATGTTTATACTTTTTGAGAAGCACATCTCCACTTAATATTTTTTCGTTTAAATAATCGCCAGAATCTAAAGAGCAAAGAGTTAATGGTTCATATATATCATTGATTTTTTTAAGAACATTAGGGAAGGCAAGCGAGTTGATTGTCGAGCACTGTGCTTTTGTTTTTGCCAGATAATCTGACATGAGGTGTTTTACTTTATTTAATTGTTTCTCTTTCAAATAATATGAATAGCCTGCTCGATATATAAAAGGAATGAACTTTTCTTCAATAAATTTTGATGCCCATGGTTTTGCCAAGCAAATGAGACTCTCAATTGAAATCATTAATATCCCTTATTTTATAATATTCAAATAACTATAATGGATGGAAGTTTATACCAGGAGTCAAGTAATTAACTAATCATTATTTTTTAGTCTGCGAGCACAAGCTTCCTTCACCCACTTACTAAAATTCCCTTTCCCCGCGGCTTTCTCAATCTGTTCCAAAAGCTCATCCTCGAACCGGATGTTCTTCATTGTGCTTTTGGTGCGGTCAAAATTTGGCTTCTTTTTCTCTTGCATGGTAGGTACCAGTTCGGTTAGTTTATCACCAAGTGGTACCTACCACATGGATTCAGATTTCAAGCAACGCCCGGTAGTGTTCGAGCACTAAAGGGCGTCTAACCTCACCAACTATCAAGGAGTTGATTATGGCTGATTCGCATTCTACCCCAGACACCATCGCAACCGGAACTGAGCGTTCATTAATTGTGGGATACCGCCCGCAAGGTCTCAATCGCAGTACACCCAACCTGATCCTTTCCGGCAAGTGGCTGCGTGCGGCGGGGTTTGATACCGGGGATAAGGTCACGGTAAAAGTCATGGATGGCTGCATTGTTGTGATGGCGCACAGCCCGCATGAGAAGAAGCTTTTAAACGAGTTAAAGCTGGCGCAGCAGAAGCTGAAAGGCATTGAAGGCGCGCTCGCCGCTGCGTAGCGTTCGCTCCATGCAGGTTTAGTAGGCCGGGTAAGGCGAAGCCGCCACCCGGCGTTATACTCGAATTAACCCTCGTACCGCATATGCAGCAACGGGAACGGATTTCCCTGCCCGTCCAGCTCCGACCGCCCGGTTTGCACAAACCCCATATGCTGATAAAACCCCACGCCCTGCGGGTTTTGCTCGTTAACGTCCACCTCGTTAGCGCCGAAATGGTCAATAGCGTACTTCAGCAGCAGCGAGCCAATGCCTTTTCCCCTGCTCGCATCATCGACAAACAGCATTTCAATGCGGTTTTCGTCCACGCCCAAAAAGCCGTGAATGGCGCCGGTTTCATCCCGGGCAATCACAACGTTTAAATTTGGCAGATAAGCGTTGAGCAATAACGGGCGTAACGCCGCGATATCGCTCTCCTGCAGAAAGTGGTGAGTGGCGCGAACGGAGGACTCCCAGATCGCGACGAGACGTTCAAATTGTGAAGGGACTGCGGTTTCGATTTTCATAATGCGATCATGGTCGAGAAAGGAATCTACTTCAAGCATAAGCACGTGCATTTATAAGTTGTAGCTTATACGATTCATGATATAAGCTACAACTTATCAAGGATGATTTTATGTGGACGGTACTCTTAGGAAAAGTGTTTGAAGCGTGGCTGCAGGATCAGGAGGAAGGCGTGCAGGAAAAGGTGTTAGCGGATCTGGTTAATCTGCAAACCTATGGACCCAGCCTTTCACGGCCTTACGCTGATACCGTGAAAGGCTCCCGGCATAACAATATGAAAGAGTTACGTATTCAGTATTATGGCCGTCCGATTCGTGCATTTTTTGCTTTTGATACCGTGCGCCAGGCCATTGTGCTTTGCGCTGGCGATAAAAGTAATGACAAAAAATTCTATGAACGACTCATTCGTATTGCAGATGATGAATTTTCGGCTCACCTGGCAACAATGGAGACAAAAAATTGAAAACCTTGAATGAAGCGATCGCTTCGCGTTCCCCGGAAAGCCAAAAACGCATCAAAGAGATGGCCGACGAAATGATCCTCGAAACGGGTCTGCAAATGATGCGCGAAGAGCTGAAACTGTCGCAAAAGCACGTCGCTGAGGTGATGGGGATCAGTCAGCCCGCAGTCACTCAACTTGAACAGCGCGGGAATGAGCTAAAAATCACTACGCTTAAACGCTATATCGAAGCCATGGGCGGGAAGCTGAGTCTGGATATTGAGCTTCCGACGGGGAAGCGCGTGGCGTTTCATATCTAGTAATCTATTGAAGTTCATAACAGTTTGCCCCACACCCTCTCCCGACGGGAGAGGGAACCTAAACCCGCACCTCCATCACCGCATACACCCCGTCTTTCGGCACGATCACCGTGACGTTTTCCACTGCGATCCCTGCCGCGAGGTGAATATCCTGCAGCTGCTGCAACGTGCGCGGGAAGATGGGCGTCCAGCCTATACAGCGCAGGGCGAAATCAATCTGCGGGCTGCTGGTCAGCATGTTCGAGATAATCAGCGCCCCGCCGGGTTTAATCAGGCGCAGGACATGTTGCAGGAAAGTCACCGCTTCAGCGTCGTTGAAATATTCGAAGATCCCCAGCGCGTCCACCAGCTCGACCTTACCTTCGCCCAGTTCCTGTATCAGTTTATCGCTGTGGATCAGGCTCTCTTTCAAATCGCGCTGCAAAATCGTCACCTGCTCCCCGACGCTCAGCCCTTCGGCAGCGGCCATTTTCTCTGCCCAGCGCAGGGAGACGGGATCATAATCCACGAGGGTTAGATGCACGTTTTGCCCGTCCAGATGGGCGCCGCGCAGCGCCTCCAGCACCGGGACGGCCGCCCCGCTGGCGAGGCTGACCCAGACGTTGTCGATGTCGTTATGCAGATACTGTTCCGCCAGCACGGAGAGCACCTTCGCGCGGGAACGGATGCCGATGGCATCGTTGGCGTGGATAAACCACTGGCGGCTGCGGCTGTCCATCCGGGTGCCGTCGGGGAGATGTTCATCCAGCGGGTTCTGGATGGCGTACAGGGCCAGCGCCGTCGGCACCAGCTTGGTACGCCAGGCGACGACCGCCGGGCGCGTCGCGAAGGCCTTTTCAGACCACTGATGCTGGCACTTTATCCTCTTCTCGCCATTGGCATCCTTCTCGATAACCGGTGGCATCAGCTGCGGGTCCGCTTTTAAGGCGCGATCGACGGCGTTCAGCTCGCGCGTCACCTCATCTTTCATCGGCCAGTTGTCGCTGACATCGGGAAACGACGCGCTGTAGAGGGTCATGGTGGTCGGCGCGGTGCCGCGAAAGGGTTG
Organism: Leclercia tamurae; assembly: GCF_025566055.1. Lineage (GTDB taxonomy): Bacteria > Pseudomonadota > Gammaproteobacteria > Enterobacterales > Enterobacteriaceae > Enterobacter > Enterobacter tamurae. Next base: position 115,603 of record NZ_JAMHKS010000071.1, on the reverse strand, counting down.
CCAGTGCATATGTCATCTCCCGTGTGCCCATGACGCAAGTCTATTACCCTGCCCGCACATTTCCCCAGGACGAAAGCACGATCTTTACTGTTTCACCCATACCAGTTCATCAACCCGGAAGCCCAGGCTGCGCGCGGTATTGAGATAATCCTGCTTCACCGCATCCGGAATGGTTGGCGTACGCGACAGGATCCACAGATAGTCGCGATCCGGGCCGCTGACCAGCGCGTACTGGTACTCATCGTCCAGCTTGATCACGTTATAACCGCCGTAGAACGGGCCGAAGAACGAGACCTTCAGCGCTGCGGTGGTTGGCTCGCCGGTGTAATAGGCTTTACCCTCGCTCTCACTCCACTTACGCTTCAACGGATCATAGCCCCGGTTAAGCACGCTGATCCCGCCGTCGCTGCGCTTGCCGTAGGTGGCAGTCACCTGCTGCATACCGCGCTCGAAGCGGTTTTCCAGACGGGCGATTTCGTACCACTTGCCCAGATAACGGCTGGCATCAAAGTTCTTTATCGGCTGTACACCTTTCGGTGGCGTAGGGGATTTGCAGGCCACCAGGGTCAGCGCAATGGCGACACCGGTAACAACGGGCCATAGTTTCATGAGAACTCCTGTCATTTTGCACGGTTGGAATTAAAGTGTAGTGCAGCGCTCTGGCGCTTCATCCCATCGGAAAATATTCGTAGAATATTGAGATTAATCCTCTTCGGACGCAGACATGGCATACTCCATTGGCGAATTCGCCAGACTTAGTGGGATCACCCCTACCACGCTGCGGGCGTGGCAGCGTCGCTACGGTTTACTCAAGCCGCTGCGCACCGAGGGCGGTCATCGCCAGTACAGCGACGAGGACGTCCAGCAGGCGTTAAAAATCCTCGACTGGGTGAAAAAAGGCGTCCCGATAGGCCAGGTGAAGCCGCTGCTGGAGCGTCCTGCCCCGGGCCGGACCAACAACTGGCAAACGCTGCAGCAGACCATGCTGGAACGTCTGCAGGCCGGCAGAATCGAATCCCTACGCCAGATGATTTACGATGCTGGTCGCGAGTATCCGCGCCCGGAGCTGGTTGTGAACGTGTTACGCCCCCTGCGCAGCCTGGTCTCGGCCAACGTTCCCGCTGCCATGACCCTGCGCGAGATCCTCGACGGCATCATCATCGCCTACACCTCGTTTTGCCTTGAGGCCGATAAAAAAGCGCCGGGCGACAACCTCCTGCTCAGCGGCTGGCACCTGAACGACCCGTGCGAAATCTGGCTCGAAGCCTTAGCCCGCACCGGCCAGGGCCACCGCATCAACCTGCTGCCCATTCCCCCTGCCGCGCTGGCACCGGAGATTTTCCCGGATCGCCAGTGGCTGCTGGTCACCAGCGGTAAACTCACCGCCGCGCGCCGAAAACAGGTGGAACAGTGGCAGCAGCAGGTTGCCCTTGAGGTGATTATCCTCTGATTATTTTCTCCTGCGGGAATCTTCACGAAAAGTTGAATATTTTCCTGCTCGGCAAATGCTAACGTTTTCCTGTGACTTATCACTCCACAGGAAAAGATGATGAAAAAAACTGCCCCTCTGCTGATGCTGGCCGCCATGGCCTTTGCCCCTGTCGCCTTTGGCGCTGCCCCTGCCGGCACCCTGAGCGTGCATATCCTTGACCAGCAAACCGGTACGCCGCCGCCGGGCGTCACCGTCACGCTGGAAAAGCAGCAGCAGGATAAATGGACCCCGCTCGCCAGCGGCAAAACTGACCAGGACGGCCGCATCAAGTCGCTCTACCCGGCGGATCAGGATATGCAGCCTGGCGTCTATAAAGTGACCTTCAAAACGGCAGAGTACTTCCACGGCAACAAGCTGGAGTCATTCTTCCCGGAGATCCCGGTGCTGTTTACCGTCACCCGCACCAACGAAAAACTGCACATTCCGTTGCTGCTGAGCCAGTACGGTTACTCGACCTATAAGGGCAGCTAAAACTCATTGTTCTGTATAGATAAAAAAATATGACGCCGCCAATACCTGGACAAAATAATCATTTTGTGTAACTTTTAGAGTATCACTCTGGAGGTACACATCATGACAACGAAACCTGTGCTGGGTATTAGCGGATGTTTGACCGGTTCCGCCGTTCGCTTCGACGGCGGGCATAAGCGTATGGGCTTTGTCATGGATGAGCTGGCCGAATGGGTCAATTTCCGTCCTGTGTGTCCGGAAATGGCGATCGGCCTGCCGACGCCTCGTCCGGCCCTGCGTCTGACGAAGACCGCCAGCGGTGAAACCCAGATGCGCTTCAGCAAAGCGCCTCATGAAGACGTTACCCAAAAAATGGCCGATTTTGCGGCGGGTTATGTGCCGAAAATGGGCGATCTCTGCGGATTTATCGTCTGCGCCAAATCGCCAAGCTGCGGCATGGAGCGCGTGCGGCTGTACGATGAAAAGGGTAACGCGGGCCGCAAGGAGGGTGTCGGGCTGTTCACCGCCGCCCTGCTTGAGAAATGGCCGTGGCTGCCGGTGGAGGAAGATGGACGCCTGCACGACGCGGTGCTGCGGGAGAACTTTGTTGAGCGGGTTTTCGCTCTCCATGAGCTGAATACGCTGCGGGCACAAGGCCTGACGCGCCGCGCGCTGTTGGACTTCCACAGCCGGTACAAACTCCAGCTGCTGGCGCACCATCAGGCGGGCTACCGGGAGATCGGGCCGTTCGTCGCCTCGCTGCACGAGTGGGAAGACCTGGACGCTTTCTTCGAGGCGTACCGCGAAAAACTGATGATGATCCTCAGTAAACCGGCTTCGCGGAAAAACCACACTAACGTCCTGATGCATATTCAGGGCTATTTCCGTAATCAACTGAACAGCCGCCAGCGCGGTGAACTGCGCGACGTGATCCTGCATTACCGTGACGGATTACTGCCCATTCTCGCCCCGCTCACGCTGCTGAAACATTATCTGGCCGAATACCCTGACCGGTATCTGATGACGCAAAACTACTTTGATCCCTATCCTGACGATCTGGGTTTGCGACTGGCCGTCATCTGAATGTCAAACGCGAGGCCCCATTGACCCTGAGAGGCCCGAAGCACTACCCCGTTTAGACGACACCTCACTGTCGTCTTTTTTTTTGCACTTTGCCTGGAACACTGTAACTCTGTACAGGTTTAGTCCGCAAAAGTGGGTACGTCGATGATCAACACCCTGCACATTCAAAACTATCGCTCGATTCGCGACCTGTCGCTGGATCTGCAGCAGCTCAATATCGTTTTCGGCCCGAACGGCACCGGAAAATCCAATATCTACAAGGCGATCCACCTGATGCACAGCGCGGCGCAGGGGCAGTTTTCCCAGGCGCTGGCCAATGAAGGTGGGATTTTAAAGGTCTTCTGGGCAGGTAAAACCCGCAGCGACCAGCTTAGGCGCATGAACCTGGCGGTGGAAACAGAGACCTACGAATATGAACTGCAGGTGGGCTTTGTTGAGAAGCTGCCCTATCCCTCGCAGTTTCAGCTCGATCCGGTGATCAAAGAGGAGTCCATCTGGCTGAGCGGCCAGCACCGACGCCCGTCGTCACAGCTGATGAAGCGCAAGAATCAGGCCGTGTTTCTCAATAACGTACATCACGAAAAGGTGACCCACAGCGGCACGCTGTACGAGAACGAATCGGTGTTCGGGCAGTTGGGTGAGCCGCACCTCTACCCAGAGGTGTCGCAGATGCGCGAGTCCCTGCGTAACTGGCGCTTTTATCATGAGTTTTCCGTCTCATCCGGCTCGGCGATCCGTGCCCCGCAGGTGGGGTTCCGCTCCCCGGTGCTGGCCAGCGACGGTGCCAATCTGGCCGCGGCCTTTCAGACCATCGTCGAGATTGGCGACGAGCTGCTGCTGATGCGCATCCTCGACCAGGCCTTCCCCGGCTGCGTGTTTTACAGCGATAACACCGGGGGACGTTTCCGCATGATGATGCAGCGCGAAGGCTTAAGCCGACCGCTGGAGCCCGCGGAGTTCTCCGACGGCACGCTGCGTTTTCTCTGTCTGGCGGTGGCGCTGTTAAGCCCGCGTCCGCCCGCGTTTATCGCCCTCAACGAACCGGAAAACAGCCTGCATCCGCAGATGCTGCCTGCGCTGGCGAGCCTGATTGCCGAGGCCAGCCGTTACTCGCAGATCTGGCTCACCAGCCACTCGCCGGAACTGGCGATGCTGATTGAAAAGCACCGATCGTTTTCGCTGTATCAGCTGTCGATGGTGGAGGGGGAGACGAGGATGGAGAAGCTGGGGTAAATGTTGCGCTACCCGGCCTGACTCTGCGTGCGGAAAGTTTTACGCCACTCCGCCGGGCTGACACCAAAGCGGGCCTTAAACTGCTGGCGCAGGGTCACGGCGGAAAGATACCCCACCTGCTCCGCCACCGCCTCAACGGGCAGATTGCTGCTCTCCAGCAGCAGCTGGCTACGCCGCAGGCGTTCGGCGGTGATCCACGATACGACGCTCATTCCGGTGGCTTTCATAAAATGGCGGGTCAGCGTGCGGCGACTCATCGCCACGCTCTCTGCCAGCGCATCCAGGTTCAGCGGCTGGCTGATATTATGCTGAAGATAATCGATCAGGTTGTTAATCCGCGCATCGCGGGTCGTTTCCGGCACCGGCTGGGCGATAAACTGCGCCTGCCCGCCCTCGCGGTGCGGCGGCACAATCATCCGCCTGGCAATCTGATTGGCGACCACGCTGCCAAAGCGCTGACGGATGATATACAGGCAGCAGTCCAGCGCGGCGGCAGTGCCAGCAGAGGTGATAATGTTGTCGTCATCGACGTACAGGGCGTTGATATCCAGCTGCACCGCCGGGAACAGCGACTGGAACTGGCGCTCAAACTCCCAGTGGGTCGCTGCCCGTTTGCCGTTCAGAATGCCGGCGTATCCGAGAACAAAGGATCCCAGACACAGCCCGACGATTTCCGCCCCGTTGTCTCTGGCCTGCACCAGGCTGTCGAGCAACGTCTGCGGCGGGCGTTCAAGCACATGAGCCCAGTAAGGCACCACCACGATATCGGCCTGCCTGATGGCGGAATAATCGTGCGTGGCATTGAGGGCGAAACCATCCCGGGAAGTCAATAACCCCGGATTTTCGGCGCAGATCGTTACGTTAAAGCGCTTTTTACCCGATACGCTATCGCCAAACAAAATGCAGGGCACGGAGTAGTGAAAGGGGCTGAACCCGTCGACGGCAACAATCGCCACTGTTGTAAGCTTCACATTGTTCTCCTTTGCCCTGATGCTTCTCAGACTATAACGCTTTCCCCGTCCTCGGGAATGATCACCGCCTCACCCATCTGGTTGGCGTCCACATATTCCCGCAGCGCACTGCGCGTCAGCAGGCAGTGGTTGATCGCTTCCATATGGACGGCGACAAGTTTTGCCTGCGGCAGCAGGAAGTGCACATTCAGCACATCTTCCGCGCCCATAATGATGGGCCCGAAGCCGATCACATGCGCGTACCCGGCATTAAGCACCACCACATCCGGCTGTAGCTTTTGCAGTTCGTCGGCGACCTGCGGGCGCAAAATGGTGTCGCCTGCAATCAGCAGCGTTTTTTCTTCAGGATGGCGAAACACCACGCCGCACGCCTCACCGAGCATCTCCGCCAGCTCAGGCACCGCGTAAGCGCGGTCGGTGCCGTGCTGACCGCCGTGGGTTTTGCTGAGCTGGATCGCGCCAAATGGCGTGTTGTCCGTCAAAACGGTCAGATTGCGGAAACCCTGACTGCGCAGCAGCTGCGCGTCATCGTCGTGCTGAACAAAGATCGGCATCGCTTTGGCGATCCGCTCGATGGCGTGTTGATCCCAGTGATCGGCATGGGTATGGGTGACGATTACCGCATCGACATCCAGCAGGCTTTCCACCGCGCAGGGCAGCTCCACCGTCGGGTTGCGGATCTCCGCCCGGGCGGTGCCGGGGAAACCAGGGTAAGCGTCTTTGGGTGCCAGCAGCGGGTCAATCAGAAAGCGTTTTCCGGCGTAGGTGATGAGCTGCGTCGCGTTGCGAATGTGGGTAATGTTCATGGTCTGTTCTCCGGTTAGTATGCGGAAAGCATAGCCGGAGGACAGGCGACAGGATGTGGGCAAAAGGGCATTCAGCGATGGGATCGGGCCAATTTGTTTCTGGCCGCGACGAAAGGTCTCGTCGCGGCACGATTAACGTTATTCCCAGCCCGGCACTGCCCCGCCGTTAAAGATGGTCTCTGCCGCCTTCGCCACTTCTGGCGACTGATACGACTGAATAAACTCCTTCACGTTTTCCGCATCTTTGTTGTCTTCCCGCGTCACGACGATATTCACGTACGGCGAGTTTTTATCTTCGATAAAGACGCTGTCATGCACCGGCGACAGCCCGGTTTGCTGGAGATAGGTGGTGCTGATAATCGCCACATCCACTTTCGGATCGTCCAGCACGCGCGGCAGCTGCGCCCCTTCCAGCTCCATAATGTTCAGCTTTTTTGGATTAGCGGTGATATCCAGCGCCGTTGGCAGCAAACCGACGTCCGGTTTCAGGGCGATCAGCTTTTCGTTTTGCAGCAGCAACAGCGCGCGGCCCAGGTTGGTCGGGTCATTCGGGATAGCGATAGTCGCCCCGTCCTTGAGCTCCGCCACCGACTTGATCTTGCGGGAATAGCCCGCCATCGGGAAGACAAAGGTATTGCCGACGGCCACCAGCTTGTAGCCGTGAGCTTTATTGTCTTCTGCCAGGAACGGACGATGCTGGAAGACGTTGGCATCCAGTTCGCCGTGGCTTGTCGCATCGTTCGGCAGCAGCGAGCCGCTAAAACCCACCAGCTCGACATCAAGGCCGAACTTCTCTTTCGCCACTTTTTTGGCGACCTCCGCCACGTCCTGCTCGGCACCGTTAATCACGCCGACTTTGATATGTTTGGCATCGCTGCCGTTTTGATCACAGCCTGCCAGCAGCAGGCCAGCCAGAAGAAGCGCACCCAATTGAAGTTTCACCCGTCATATCCTTTTGATAACTGTTTTATCGACTATATCGGCAACGCAGCGGCAGGCTAAAAAACGAAATGGCATCAATAAGAAGGATAAGTTATATGCGGGTATTGCCGGGTGGCGGCTTCGCCTTACCCGGCCTACGTAAATACAGGGCGAACTGCTGTAGGCCCGGTAAGCGTAGCGCCACCGGGCGTTGAGGTTCAGGCAGCGGTGGTCCAATCCTCGATAGTCAGTTCCTGCACCATCCCGAAGGCACGACGCCGTAAAGCAGTTCAGCCTCCGTTACGCTTGAAATACACATCTCTTCTGGTGCTTTTCGAGAATAATGATCTACCACGCCAGGGTGCTGCCTCACCAGGTGACTTACTATGTTTGTGTCCGGCATATGCAGCATTTCTATAATCCTTCAAAAGGATCTCTTGTCGTATAGCTCTGATTGCGCTCCTCCTTGCTCAGGAATGAGTCAGGTACCTGCGTTTGCTTCAGCAAACGCAAAAAATTCTCCCTGTGCTTTTCTTTCTCTGACATAGCCCTCAAAACAACATTTCCCTCCTCATCCCGCCGGATCCAGACGCTCTCCGTATCAAACGCGAACTCATCTGGCAGTAACACCGCCTGATTCCGCCCTTTTTTAAACAGCTTTGCTTTACGTTCCATCGCAACCTCTGCTGGTTTATTGACCAGCCCAAAGCATGCGCCAGCAGCGTTAAGGAAGACAAGCCTGGTCGTTCAGATTCGGAAAGCGACTCGCAACAATTAGCGGAATCGCTAACCTTACGCCTCCCGCTTGCGCAGCGGCGTCTCGCGTAAAAACCACGACAGCACAAAGGCCAGCACCATAATCCCTGCGGCCATCAGGAATACCGCATGAATGGCGGAGCCAAAGGCGTCCAGATAGTCGAGACGCAGGGCGTCAGGCAGATGGTGAATCGCAACAGGGTTCAGCTCCCGCGGCAGTTCGGTGCCCTCGGGTATCCGCGCCATCAGGCCCGACTGCAATACCTGGGTGAAGACCGCACCAAACAGCGCCACGCCAATCGCCCCGCCGATGGAGCGGAACAGGGTCACGCCGGAGGTCGCTACCCCATACTGATCCGCAGAGACGCTGTTCTGCACCGCCAGCACCAGGACCTGCATCACCAGACCCAGCCCGGCCCCCAGCACGCCGGTAAACAGGTACAGCTGCCAGACCGGCGAATCAATGGTGATCCGGGTGAGTAACGTCATCCCGACTACCCCCAGCAGGGTGCCGATGATTGGGAACAGGCGGTACTTCCCGGTGCGGCTGATAATGCGGCCGCTGATAATCGAGGTCAGCAGCAGCCCGCCCATCAGCGGGATCAGCTGTAGCCCGGCCTCGGTCGGGGTGGCCTCTTTGACAATCTGCAGATAGAGCGGCAGGAAGGTCACCGATCCAAACAGCGACATACCGATAATAAAGCCAATCAGGCTGCACAGCAGGAAGCTGCGATCCCGGAACAGCGACAGGGGAATAATCGGCTCCCACGCCAGCCGCTCTTCGTAGATAAACCCGGCGATGCCCGTCAGGCCAAAGGCCAGAATGCACCACAGCTGCGGGTCGCTCCACTCGCGCACCGTGCCCCCTTCGCTGGTAAACAGGATGATGCACAGCAGCGCCATGCTGAGATAAATCGCCCCCAGATAGTCGATCTCATGCTTATTGCGCCTCGCGCTGCCCTGGAAGACCGCGCCAATCACCAGCAGGGCAAACACCCCCAGCGGCAGGTTGATGTAAAAAATCCAGCGCCAGGAGGCGTGCTGTACCAGAAAACCGCCGACCAGCGGGCCAATGACTGTCGCCAGACCAAAGACCCCGCCGAACAGCCCCTGATAGCGGCCGCGATCCGCTGGCGGAATGACATCAGCCACCGCCGCCATGCTGATCACCATCAGCCCGCCGCCGCCAAGCCCCTGCAGGGCGCGCATCAGCACCAGTTGGGTCATGTTCTGCGCCAGCCCGCACAGGGCCGAGCCCACCAGAAACAGCACAATCGCGATTTGCAGTACGATTTTGCGACCAAAGAGATCGCCAAACTTGCCGTACAGCGGCACCACGATAGTGGAACTCAGGATGTAGGCTGTCACCACCCAGGAGAGCTTATCCAGCCCGCCCAGCTCACCCACAATGGTCGGCAACGCCGTAGAGACGATGGTCTGATCGAGGGCCGAAAGCAGCATCACCAGCAGGAGCGCGCTGAAAAGCAGCCGTATGGAGGGCGCGTTTTTGGTTTGCATTGTCGAATCGGACGCCATAAAACACCGCTTGAAATTAATTAATTGGGTAATTAATATTTAATGAAGTTATGAATCAGGTCAAGGGATCCTCCGCGCATGTCAGCACATAAAGATAATTCTGAGCCCACGCCACAGGCCCGTCGCCCGGGACGTCCGCGCGGGAGCAAACCCACCGCCACCAGCCGGGAACAGCTGCTGGATATCGCCCTCGATCTCTTTGCGCGTCAGGGGATTGCCCGCACCTCCCTTAACGCCATTGCCAAAGAGGCGGGCGTGACGCCAGCGATGCTGCACTACTACTTCAACTCCCGGGAGCAACTGCTTGATGCGATGATCGAGGAGCGCTTTCTGCCGCTTCGCAGCGCCATCGGAGCGCTTTTCAGCGCCCATCCGGACGATCCGGTCACCGCCCTGACGTTGATGGTGAAAAAGCTGGCGGATCTGGCCGTCGAGCACCGCTGGTTCGCGCCGCTGTGGATGCAGGAAGTGATAGGAGAAATGCCGGTGCTGCGGGCACATCTGCAGGCCCGGTTTGGCGATGAAAAATATCAGGCGATGCTGGAGACCATCGCCCGCTGGCAGCAGGAGGGAAAACTGAACCGCGATCTGGCACCCGAGCTGCTGTTCACCACCCTGTTAAGCCTGGTGCTGGTGCCCTTCTCACGGATGCGCAATGACGAGAGGTTACATACCCTCTCGCCTGACAGCGTCGTGCGCCATGCGCTGGCGGTGATCGGTAGCGGTATTGGCGCTTAAAGCGCCTTCGACAGGTAGTGACGCTGGATCCCCGCATACGGGAAATCGTTCAGCGTCATCTCTAGCTGATAGCCCTGCTTTTCATAAAACGGACGCGCCTGGAAACTGAAGGTATCTACCAGCGCGTGGCGGCATCCCTGGCGTTTGGCTTCGCCTTCGGCGGCCTGCATCAGCCGGCGGCCAAGCCCACTGCCGCGCTTTTCGTCGCTAACCCACAGATATTTAATGTTCAGCCACTCACCCTGACGGTTGCCGATAAGCCCGCCGTGCATTTTGCCGCCCTCATCGCGGGCATATACGGCGATATCATTCCCCACGCGGGAAAAATCAATAAACTGGCTGTTGTAGACCCGCAACTGCTGCTCTAACTCTTCCTGATCTTGTCCAGTAATGGTGTCGGTAATACTCAGTTGCATTTCATTCTCCCGTTACGTTGCACGTCGACTATCCCACATTCTGCCGCCGATAAAAACACCAAATCTGGCGTAACACGCGCTAAAAAATGTATGCGCAATCAATGCAAAATTGCCTTTGCGAGCAGCATCACCCTTTATTGCACGGCTGCCGTCTGCCGTCACAAATTTTTCTTGCGGGCTTGCCTGTCCGGCAAATTCTGCGGCTACGCTTATTCGTACCTCAGCGCAACTATTGGCAAAATTAATACTTTCGGCTTGGGTCGCAAATGCGGATGTAACGATATATTTCATAAACGTATGTGGTTTTCCCGGAGGTTTCCATGAAGTCAGCGCACCTGTTTTGCCTGGTAGTCTGCCTGCTTTTTGCCGCCTTCGTTCATGCTCAGGACCTGAACGACCCGGTAAAATTAGAACAAATGAAACAGTCGGTTTTGAAGGATGTGAAGAAAGCCTGTGCCCCGCAACGCAAGCAAAGTGATAAAGAGTGGCAGGCGATGATCATGGCCTCTGAGGCCAATAAGATGCTGGTCAAAAATGCGGTCGTGGCGATGGAGCGGAACAATCAGGAAGGATACTGGGATGCCGTGAGTCAGGTGGACTGCATGGAGGATTACTGATTAGGCATTAAGGGGCTCTGCAGCCCCCTTACTTTTTTAGCGTCGCACATCCGGAATAATCAAATCCCCACGCAGCACATACGAACCCAGCATCTGGGTCTTCTCGTTTAGCCAGCTGACGATACGCGCCGCCATGGCATCCATCGAGTACTCAATCGCTGGTATGGTCGGAATGCCCGGCAGATGCAGTGACCCCGCCAGACTGAAGACCATGATATCCCCCGGGACTGACCTGTTGAAGGCCTGCAACTGCGGGATCACCCGCTGTGCTTCCTGTTCGTCGGCCACCAGTAAGGCGTTGAAATTAACGGTGCTGGCGTTATTGAGCAGCTCCTGCAGGGCCACAGAGGATGACGTGGCGTCCATAAAGACCAGGTTGCGATTAAACGGCAGGAAGTTCTTTTCCAGCCCATGCTTGTAGCCCAGCAGCACCTGATCGGCAAAACCGCTGCCGTGCGGATGGATCAGGGCAATCTGGCGTCGCCCCTGGCTGGCAAGGAAGTTACAGGCGGTTTCCGCGGCAAACGCATGGTCATACTGGATGCTATTGACGTTATTCGTTTCCATGCAGTCCACCAGGATGACATTCTCCTGATCGATCTGCAGCGGGAAACGGGCGCCAATAATCAGAATGTCATCGCATAACCCGCAGGAGAGTTCATCCAGCGCGCTCATGACTTCGGCTTTGGTGTTGGCGAAGCGAAGCAGCAGGTGCTTCTGGTGCTGGCTGAGGTGTTTTTCCAGCGCGTACAGGTAACCGGTGGTCTGGTTAATGTTGTCCTGGGCGCAAATGACGCCGATACAGCCGGTAGACTGGCTGAGCAGCGACTGGGCAATCACATTTGGCCGATAGTTCAGCTCTTCCACTGCTTTCAGTACGGCCTGGCGGCTGGCTTCCTTCACGCCGCGCGACCCGCTCAACACCCGTGATACCGTGGCTTTGGACACCCCGGCCAGACGTGATACATCGTTGATTGTAGACATCTTTATCCCCTGACAGGTCGCTCCAGGCCCCTGTAATTCCTGATTCCACTTCGGCTCATATTATAGCCACTCAGGAGTATATCTGTTTCCGTTTTCCATGGAAACCGATTTTCCGTTTCCACTCCATATGATGCAAAAGCAGCCAAAATTCGTGACCTGAATCTTATAATCAGGCCCCATAAGCAAGGGATCTTGATGGCTGTCACACTTCTGTCTTATATCAATGGAAACCGGTTTCCATATGTTATCCAATCATCTCCGCAATAACTATTTACATTTTGAGGATGGTTGTCGATGTTCAAGATAATGCTGTGCTGTTCTGCCGGGATGTCCACCAGCCTGCTGGTACGGAAAATGGTCGAAGCCGCGAACGAACGCGGTTTACCGGTCAAAATCGATGCGTACGGTGTTTCAGAATTTGATACACAGTTTCCGCAATACCAGGTCGTGCTTCTCGGACCCCAGGTCAAATACATGTTAAAAACGCTCTCAGACAAGGCTGCCACCCAGGGCATACCCGTACAGTCCATCGATACCATGGATTACGGAATGCAACGTGGCGATAAGGTGCTGGACTATGCTCTGTCGCTCATCGAAGCGGCACACTAAGAAGGTGTTCTCATGAGTTCGTTATATCAATCTATGGTTGCCGTCATTGAGCAGTCCATTGCGCCACTGGCAGGCAAACTGGGCCAGCAGAAGTATGTGATTGCTATCCGCGACGGCTTTACCGCCGCGCTGCCGTTTATGATCATCGGCTCGTTTATGCTGGTCTTTATCTTCCCGCCGTTCTCTGCAGACACCACCAACAGCTTTGCCCGCGGCTGGCTCGATTTCTCCGAGACCTACCGCGAACAGCTGATGCTGCCGTTTAACCTCAGCATGGGGGTGATGACCTTCTTCATCTCCGTAGGGATTGGTGCCAGCCTTGGCCGTCAGTTTAATCTCGACCCGGTGATGTCCGGCCTGCTGGCCTTTATGGCGTTCCTGCTGGTGGCCGCCCCGTATGCCGACGGCAAAATCTCTACCCAGTATCTGTCGGGCCAGGGGATCTTCACCGCGCTGATCACCTCCATCTATGCCACCCGCGTTTACGCCTGGCTGAAGGATCATAAAGTCACCATCCGCCTGCCGAAAGAAGTGCCGACCGGCGTGGCGCGCTCGTTTGAAATCCTGATCCCGGTGGTGGTGATCATCGGTACGCTGCACCCGCTGAACCTGTTTATCGAAGCACAAACCGGGATGATCATTCCGCAGGCGATTATGCACCTGCTGGAGCCGCTGGTTTCCGCCTCTGACTCCCTGCCTGCCATTCTGCTCTCCGTGCTGCTGTGCCAGATCTTCTGGTTCGCCGGCATCCATGGCGCGCTGATTGTCACCGGCATCATGAACCCGTTCTGGATGGCTAACCTCTCTGCCAACCAGGCCGCCCTGGCTGCCGGTGCTGCGCTGCCGCATGTCTACCTGCAGGGCTTCTGGGATCACTACCTGCTGATTGGTGGCGTGGGCTCAACCCTGCCGCTGGCCTTCCTGCTGCTGCGCAGCCGCGTAACCCATCTGCGCACCATCGGCAAAATGGGCGTTGTGCCAAGTTTCTTTAATATCAATGAACCTATTCTGTTCGGTGCGCCGATCATCATGAACCCGATGCTGTTTATTCCATTCGTGTTCGTGCCGATGATCAACGCCTGTCTGGCGTATACCGCCACCAAACTCGGCTGGCTGGCCCAGGTCGTCTCGCTAACGCCGTGGACTACTCCAGCGCCAATTGGTGCCTCCTGGGCGGCAAACTGGGCCCTCAGCCCGGTGGTGATGTGCGTCATTTGTATGGTCATGTCGGCGGTGATGTATTTACCGTTCCTGCGTGCTTATGAGCGTTCTTTAATGAAAACCGAAGAACAAAAAGCGCAGGCAACCGTAGGTGCAGCAGAGACCGTCGGGAATTAAGTCAAAGAGGACGTTTTATGAAATATGCATTTCCCGAAAACTTCTGGTGGGGTAGCGCCTGTTCTGCACTGCAAACCGAAGGGGAAAGCCAGGGCAGTGGCAAGGGATTAACCACCTGGGATCACTGGTTCGCTACCGAGCCGAATCGCTTTCACAATGGGGTAGGGCCGCAGAATACTTCCACGTTTTATCAGCACTGGAAAGCCGACATTCAGCTGTTAAAGCAGCTGAACCACAATAGCTTTCGCACCTCGATAAGCTGGGCGCGTCTCATCCCGGAAGGCACCGGTGAAGTGAACCAGGAAGCGGTCACTTTCTACAATCAGGTGATCGACGAACTGATTGCCCAGGGTATCAAGCCGTTTATCACCCTGTTCCACTTCGACATGCCGATGGCGATGCAGGAGATTGGCGGGTGGGAAAACCGTGATGTGGTGGCGGCCTATGCCCGCTACGCAGAAACCTGCTTTGAGCTTTTTGGTGATCGGGTGATGCACTGGTTTACCTTTAACGAGCCGATTGTGCCGGTAGAGGGCGGGTATCTGTATGATTTCCACTACCCGAACGTGGTCGATTTCCGTCGTGCAGCCACCGTGGCCTATCACACCGTGCTGGCCCATGCGCAGGCGGTTCGCGCCTTCCGCGCTGGCCATTACCCTGGTGAGATTGGCATCGTACTGAACCTGACGCCGTCCTATCCGCGCTCGCAGAATCCGGCGGACGTGAAAGCCGCGCACCATTGCGACCTGCTGTTTAACCGCAGCTTCCTCGACCCGGTGCTGTGCGGTGAATACCCGGCGGATCTGGTGGCGATGCTGAAAGCACACGATCAGCTGCCTGCCTGTCTGCCGGAAGACAGCGCCCTGATTGCCGACGGCAAAATCGACCTGCTGGGCGTTAACTACTACCAGCCGCGTCGGGTGAAGTGCCGTGATTCGGCCATCAACCCGCAGGCACCGTTTATGCCGGAGTGGTTCTTCGATAGCTACGAGATGCCGGGCCGTAAAATGAACCCGTATCGCGGCTGGGAAATCTACGAGCCAGGTATTTACGATATTCTCATTAACCTGCGCGATAATTATGGCAACCCACGCTGTTTTATTTCTGAAAATGGTATGGGCGTCGAAAACGAGCAGCGTTTTATTGAGAATGGCCAGATTAACGATCAATACCGTATCGAGTTTATTTCTGAACACCTTAAATGGCTGCATAAAGGGATTAGCGAAGGCTGTAATTGCCTGGGCTACCATATGTGGACATTTATTGATAACTGGTCATGGTGTAATGCATATAAAAACCGCTACGGTTTTATCCAGCTGGATTTAACCACGCAGCAGCGCACCATTAAAAAGAGCGGAGAGTGGTTTGCCGCCACCTCTCTGAATAATAGTTTCGACATATAGAGTAACCGATGATGATTGCCTTAGAAGAAGCCGTAATGGAAATCATCGTCAATGCTGGTCAGTCGCGCAGCCTGTGCTTTGAAGCACTGCATGCTGCGCGGCAGGGCAACTTTGACGAAGCGAAAAGCCTGCTGCGCGAAGCCGATGGCTACGCGCGCCAGGCGCACCATATGCAGACCAAACTTATCGAGCAGGATGCGGGCGAAGCCCGTCAGCCGATGACGTTAATTATGGTGCACGCCCAGGATCACTTAATGAATTCGCTGCTGGCCCGTGAATTATCCGAAGAAATTATTCACCTCTATCAGCGGTAATAATAAATACTGGCAATGGAGAGAGTGTTACGAGAATAGTGTAAAGACTCTGTACCCTAAAAAATAAAAATCAACTTGTTCTGATGCCAGCGACATATTCTGTCAATCCGGAACGGGGTGGTTATTGTCTGAATAAAATTTAAATATATTGAGATAACCATGAATATGATTAAAAAACTTCCATTAACAATGGCGGTTCTCGCCGCGCTTTGCCCAATTTCTGTTCTCGCGCAGGAATTTACGCAGGAGCAAATCGACGCCATTGTGGCCAAAGCGGTGGATAAAGCCCTGGCGGATCGCCAGGCGAAAATGGATGCCGCGGTGGCGAAAAAAGCCGACGTCATTAACGAACCCCAGAGCGCCGCCCAGTCCCCGGATATGGCGATCCCGTTCGGGATTAAATTTACCGGTTATGCCCGCTACGGCGCGCACTTCCAGGCCGCCGATCAGAAATACGTTGCCGTGGACGGCTCCTACAACGGCGCCTCGGCGATTGGCCGTCTGGGTAACGAAAGCAACGGCGGCGAATTCCAGCTCTCGAAAGCCTTCAGGGGCGAAAACGGGGCCATCTGGGACGTCAACGTGATGATCGACCACTGGGGCGACGAGGTTAACCTGAAAAAGGCCTACGCCGGGGTGACCAATATTCTGGAGTCCAACCCGAACGCCTATCTGTGGGCCGGGCGTGACTTCCACCAGCGTCCGCAGCAGGGCATCAACGACTACTTCTGGATGAACCACGACGGCCAGGGCGCCGGGGTGAAGAACTTCGACATCGGCGGCGTGCAGTTTGACGTGGCCACCGTGGCGGCAGTGGAATCCTGTAGCCCGGAAGTGATGGATGACGAAGCCAACCCGTCGCGCATCACCTGTACCGGCGGCTCCGGCACCGGCGACAAAGGCAACTACGCCGCTACCTCCAAAATTCACGGCATGAAGCTCGGCCCGGTCGACCTGGAGCTGTACGCCAACTACGGCTTTGACTCGAAAGCCATCGACACCGACGAGCGGATGAACGCCTGGCAGGGCGGCGTGGTGCTGAGCCACACCAATGACAGCGGCGTCAACAAGGTGATCGCCCGTTACTCCGATAACTCGGACAACAGCGTGTTCAACAAAACCGAGGATCTGACCACGGTGTACGCCAGCTTCGAAGGTCTGCACAAGTTCACCCAGGCGACCCAGGTGGAGTACATTCTGGCCTTCCACGACTACGACAACAGCCGGGACAGCACCGACAACCGCAAGAACTACAATGCCATCGTGCGTCCGATGCACTGGTGGAACGACGTGCACTCCACCTGGCTGGAAGCGGGCTGGCAGCATGTGGATTACGACAACGGCGGGGATAACAAGGGCTGGAAGCTGACGCTGTCGCAGAACATCTCTATCGCCATGGGCCCGGAGTTCCGTCCGATGCTGCGCTTCTACGCCACCGGCGGCAAAGTGGATAACGAACGCACCGCCCGTGTGAACAACACCCAGGACGAAACGCTGGACGACTTCAACGTCGGCGCGATGTGGGAGGCGTGGTTCTAAGGTAAGTATTGCCGGGTGGCGCTGCGCTTACCCGGCCTACTAATTTTGTAGGCCCGCGCAAGCGCAGCGCCGCCGGGCAAGGCTCCCATGTTATGCTAGAAAAAAATCGACATAACAGGGGAGAACATGGGTTCCACACGTAAAGGAATGCTGAACGTCCTGATCGCCGCCATTTTATGGGGCAGCTCGGGGGTTTGCGCGCAGTACATCATGGAGAAGAGTCATATTTCCTCGCCTTATCTCACCA
Source organism: Leclercia tamurae (assembly GCF_025566055.1). Classification (GTDB taxonomy): domain Bacteria; phylum Pseudomonadota; class Gammaproteobacteria; order Enterobacterales; family Enterobacteriaceae; genus Enterobacter; species Enterobacter tamurae. Next base: position 98,150 of record NZ_JAMHKS010000071.1, on the reverse strand, counting down.
TGGTTCGTCTGCTGTTCGCCGGGGTGATCCTGCTGACGCTCTCCTTCGTCCACGGCGACAAGATTTTCTCGGTCATCAAAAATCGCAAAGACGCCATCAGCCTGCTGATTTTTTCCCTTTTTGGGGCACTGATCGTCCAGCTCACCTTCCTGGTGACGATTGAAAAGTCTAACGCCGCTACCGCCACCGTGCTGCAGTTCCTCTCCCCGACCATTATCGTGGCGTGGTTCGCGCTGGCGCGCAAAAAGCGCCCGGGTATTTTCGTGCTGGCGGCGATCATGACCTCGCTGATCGGCACCTTTTTACTGGTCACCCACGGCGATCCGACCTCGCTGACTATCTCTCCGGCCGCGCTCTGCTGGGGCATCGCCTCCGCCTTCGCCGCAGCGTTTTATACCACCTACCCGTCCACGCTGATTGCCCGTTACGGCACCCTGCCGATCGTTGGCTGGAGTATGCTGCTGGCCGGGTTAATGCTGACCCCGTTCTATGCCGGGCGCGGCACCACCTTCATTATCGACGGCAGCCTGCTACTGGCATTCTTCTACCTGGTGGTGATCGGCACGTCGGTGACCTTCAGTCTGTATCTGAAAGGGGCGCAGATGATTGGCGGGCCAAAAGCGAGCATTCTGAGCTGCGCCGAGCCGCTGAGCAGCGCCCTGCTGTCGGTGATGTTACTGGGGGTGGCGTTCACCCTGCCGGACTGGCTGGGCACGCTGTTGATTGTGTCGTCGGTAGTGCTGATTTCGATGGATTCGAGAAGACGGGCTCAGATGTCCGTGTAGCCTGATGCCCTCTCCTGTCAGGGAGAGGGCCAAAAACTTACTGCGCCTTTACTTTACCCGCCACCAGCAGCGCCGTAATCAGCATTAATGTGCCGGAAATCACCAGCGGTGACGTCAGTCCCAGATGGTCAAGCGCAATGCCGCCCACCGCCGCACCGCAGGTGTTCGCCAGCTGGATCACCGCCACCTGAATCGACCCGGCTTTTTCCGCCTGATCCGCCAGCGAGCGGGTGATCCACGTCGACCAGCCCACCGGGATCAGCGCGAAGGCAAAGCCCCAGATAATTGCAATCGCCGAGGCCACCCACTTGTCGCTGCCCCACAGGATCAGCACGGCGGCGCTAATGGCCAGCACCAGCGGCGCACCTGCGAGAGCGAATTTCAGGGAGCGTTTCAGGAACTGGGCCGACAGCGAGGTGCCCACAAAGCTGGCGATACCGAAGCTCAGCAGCACCAGCGTCAGGCCATCGACGTCAAACCCGGCCATGGTCATAAACACCGGGCGGATGTAGGTAAAGAAGGCAAACTGCCCGGCGAACGACATGAAGATGGCGATCATCCCCGCCATCACGCCAGGGCGTTTCAGCAGGCTGAACATGTTCTGCTTATGGTGTGCAGCTTCGCCCGGCAGCGACGGCAGCGCTTTCCAGACCCACAGAATACACAGCAGTCCCATCACGGCGGCACCGTTAAAGACGTTACGCCAGCCGATGATCCCCCCGAGGAAACTGCCCAGCGGCGCGGCAATCACCAGCGCGATGGAGACCGCGCCGAAGATAACGGAGAGCGCTTTCGGCACGGTACGCGCCGGCACCAGCCGCATGGTGAGCGAGGCCGACATCGCCCAGAATCCGCCCAGCCCCAGCCCGAGGCAGGCGCGCCCCAACAGCAGCAACATAAAGTTATCGGCAAAGGAGACCAGCAGGCAGGAGAGCGTCAGCAGGACGCTAAAAAGAATGACTACTTTGCGGCGATCGGTGGTTCCAATTGCCTGGGTGATGAACAGGCTGGCAAACATGGCAACAAACGCGGTCACGGTGACCGACTGGCCCGCCAGCCCTTCAGAAATGCCCAGGTCCTGCGCCATCGGCGTCAGCAGGCTAACCGGCAAAAACTCCACGGTAATCAGGCAGGCGACGCAAAACGCCACGGAAAAAACCGCCGACCAGTTTGGGCGGGAGACCGCTTTGGCATGGGGCGAAGGGGCGGATTGGATCTGTTCTGTCATGGCATCACCTGAGGAGAAAACGAGCGGGAAAGCCGTGCAGTTTAACAGTTAAAGTGTGATCTATTTAACGTTTAGACAACTTTTGGCACTTTTTGCCGGGCGGCGCTGCGCTTGCACCGGCCTACGGGTTTTGTAGCCCCGGTAAGCGAAGCGCCACCGGGGAATATCAATGCAGGAAGAAGACCCCCTCTTCCGGCAGGAAGAGCTGGTTATAGCGTAGCTGGAAAGCGTTAAACTCGTACGGATCGGGCTCCATATCGCGCATAAAGCCGAGCGCCATGCGGATCTGGGCATCGGTGATCGGCGCGGCGAGACGCGCCTTGCGCAGCAGGCGATACCAGCTCAGCAGGTTGTTTTCACTGCTGTCGACAATGCACACCTGCCAGATCAGCAGCACCTGAGCGGCATTTTGCAGATGCGCTTCGTCCGGGCGCTCCAGATAGCGGATAAACTCATTGCCGGCGCTTTTGCCAAACTGGTCGATCATCGATTCCACGGGAACCGGAGTGATGCCCAGACGCTCGCTGAGACGACGAATCGCGCGCCGGGGTCCCGACGTCATGACGCGAAAGCCCACCACAAATACCACCGCCAGCGTAGCCAGCATTATCCAGACCATGAACTCTCCTTACGGTTAGCCGAGCATGATATCGGGAAATGGTGTGTATCGACAGCAGGCAACGTCGGATTAATGAACGGAGAAACAGTGGATCGGGGTCATGAAAAAAGATATCCGCCCGGGGAAGGTATCCGGGCGAATATTGGCGTGCGGTTAAAGATCCGTCAGCGTGCCTGCAGCCCTTTCAATAGCGCATCATGGAAACGCTGCGGGTCCTGCATCTGCGGCGCGTGGCCCATGTCGTTAAACTCCACCAGCGTGGCGTGCGGAATACGCTTTGCCGTCTCCTGGCCCAGCACCGCGTAGTTGCCGAGCGTTTTGCGGATCTCCGGCGGGGCGAGATCTTTCCCGATGGCGGTGTTGTCCTTCGTGCCGATCATCAATAATACCGGCATCTTCAGCTCGCTAAATTCATAGAAAACCGGCTGGGTGTAGATCATGTCGTAGAGCAGCGCCGAATTCCACGCCACACGCTCTTTGCCCGGCCCGTTATTCAGCCCGGCGAGCATGGTGACCCAGCGCTCGTACTCCGGCTTCCACTCTCCGGCGTAGTAGGTATTTTTCTCGTACTCGCGGATCCCGTCGGCGCTGACTTTCAGCTCACGCTGATACCACTGGTCGACGGTGATATGCGGTACGCCGCGCGCTTTCCAGTCCTCAAGACCAATCGGGTTCACCATCACCAGCTGCTCCACCTGCTGCGGCCACATCAGCGCGTAGCGGGTTGCCAGCATGCCGCCAGTGGAGTGCCCAATCACCGTGACGCGATCGATACCCAGCTCTTTCAGCAACGCGTGAGTATTGTCCGCCAGCTGCTGGAAGCTGTACTGATACTGTTCAGGCTTGGTAGATTTGCAAAAGCCAATCTGATCGGGGGCCACCACGCGATAACCGCTGTCGGCGAGGGCCCGGATGGTACCTTCCCAGGTTCCGGCGCAGAAGTTTTTACCGTGCATCAGCACCACGGTGCGGCCGTTGGCTTTTTCTGGCTTCACGTCCAGATAAGCCATATCCAGCGACTGCTTTTGCGAGGTAAAGGTGAAGTGTTTCACCGGCCAGGGGTAGTCAAAGCCTTCCAGCTTCTCGCCGTAGGTGGGGGTATCGGCAGCTATCGCGGGTGAGGCCAGCGCCACCAGCAGCGCAAGGCAGGACAATCGTCGGGTCAACATGCAAGCTCTCCGTTAGCAAAAGGGGCTAAGGCTGCGCGAAAGGCGGCAGCGAAATAACACTGTAGAGCATGGCGCGAAGCGGGTGTGTAAAGCGGGGTAAGGTAATCGGGGTACAAATGTAAAAAAGCCCGGCATCACGCCGGGCAAAACGTCACCTACACACTCAGGCTGCTTTCAATCGTTGCACGCGTTTTTCGCGGCGAATTTTGCGCTCCTCCAGCACCGCGACCATCGCCATCAGTACGATACAGCCGATAGCTGCGGCATCCAGCGCCGCGAAGGTGCCTGCCCAGCCGGTCAAGCCGAAGATCGGCGTGCCGTCGGCGATCATTCCCAGACCGAGCTTGGCGAAGCTGTCGCCGATCAGGTAGGCGAAGGTGCCCTTAATCCCATCGGCAGCGCCGATCGCTTTTTTCGGCACGAAGCCTACTGCGGCCACGCCGATCAGCAGCTGGGGACCAAACACCAGGAAGCCGAGGGCGAACAGGGAAGCGAGATAGACATACTGGTTGCTGGCGTGCTGGTAAACGCCCAGCGTGGCGATAATCAGCGCCAGCGCCACGCAGGCCACCAGCGCCCGACGGCCGTTGGCAAGATCGGAGAGCCAGCCCCACAGCAGAGTGCCGACCAGGGCACCCACTTCAAACAGGGTGAAGCCCTGAATCGCCACCTCTTTGGAAAGTTTCAGCTCCTGGAAAGCGTATACGGTAGACCACTGGTCGATACCGATCCGCACCACGTACAGGAAGATGTTGGAGAAGCAGAGCAGCCAGATGACTTTGTTTTTCAGCACGTACTCAACGAAGATCTGCCATTTGGTCATCTCGTTCTCTTCGGTCTCTTTGTCCTCCTCGCTGATCTCCTCGTCAAACAGCTCTTCGGCTTTACCCAGACCGTAGGATTCCGGGGAGTCGCTGCCGTAGCGCAGGCCGATAAAGCCGACGATCAGGGCGATAATCGACGGGAAGATAAACATGCCGATCACATGGCCGTCGAACAACACGTTGGCACCAAACAGCGCCACCCCTGCCGCACCCGCCCCGCCGAGGTTGTGGGAGATATTCCACATCCCGAGATACGATCCACGCTTACGGCGCGGGGTCCATTTGGTGATGGTGGAGTAGCTGCACGACCCGCCGGTACTCTGGAAGAAACCGCTCAGGGCGTAGAAGGCGATCATCATAAACAGGCTGACCGAGCCCGTGCCCATGCTGGCGCTGAAGCCGAGCATACAGATGGCGGAGAGGATCAGCATAAACGGCAGAAACTGCTTGGTATTTTTGCCGTCGGCATAATAGGAAACCAGGGTTTTACCCACCCCGTAGGTGATGGAGAAACCGAGGCCAATCATCCCCAGCTGGGTCATGCTCAGCCCGTAGGTGGAGATCATGTCGTTCTGGGCGATGTTAAAGTTCTTGCGGATCAGATACATGGTCAGGTAGCCGATAAAGACTACCAGATAGGACTGCATGAAGGGTTTGAACCACATTTTGCGCCGCACATCGAGCGGCAGATCCAGGGTCGGCTTGCGCACCTGGTTGAGGAAGGCCAGCATGGTTTGCTCCTGAGCTGATTTTTTATACCTGCGAATGGCAGGCATTGTAAAAATCAGTCGGGAGCAACGCCTGAGACAGCGTCCAGGTGAAACCGGGAAAATATCTTAGTTTTGCCCCACTCGCGGCGAAAAGGTGAGGCGCATCACGCTTCGCTCACCTCACGCGGCGCCTGGGCGTTGAGGAACGGCAGCAGCAGCAGGGCCGAAATCCCCGCCGCGATGGCGATCACCGCAAAGAACCCGCTCCAGTGCCAGGTGTCGATCACCCGCGCCAGCGGCCAGCCGGAGAGCGATGCCCCGAGGTAGGCAAACAGCCCGACAAAGCCCGTCGCCGCGCCTGCCGCGTCCTTGTGCGAGCACTCCGCTGCCGCCATGCCGATCAGCATCTGCGGGCCAAAGACAAAGAAGCCGGTGGTGAAGAAGCAGGCCGCCTGCATCACGTAGCTGGCAAAGGGCATCAGCCACAGGGAGCCGACCGAGAGCAAAATCCCGGCGGCGAAGATCAGATTCATCGGCCCGCGGTTGCCGTTGAACAGCTTGTCCGACCCCCAGCCCGCCACCAGCGCGCCAATAAACCCGCCCAGCTCAAACATCGATACCGCCGAGTTGGCGGTCACCAGATCCACGCCGAGCGTCTCGGACATATACAGGTTGCCCCAGTCGTTGATCGCCGCCCGCACCACGTAGACCAGCACGTAGCAGAGTGACAGCAGCCAGATCCAGGGGTTTTGCAGCACGTATCTGGTGAGGATCTCTTTGCGGGTCAGCCCGGCGCCCTCCTGCTGCTGGGCGATCTCCAGCGCGTCATGCCGCCAGTCACCCACCGCAGGCAGCCCCACGGTTTGCGGTCGATCGCGCAGCCGCCAGCATAAAAACAGCCCGGCAACAATAGCCAGACTCCCGGCAATCATCATCCCCGCACGCCAGCCGTAGTGCAGCGCCGCCGCGCCCACTACCATCGGGATCAGCGCTCCGCCGACGTTGTGCGCCGTATTCCATATCGCCCACCAGCCGCCGCGCTCGTTGCGCGAGTACCAGGCCGTGAGCAGGCGGGCGCAAACCGGCGCGCCCCAGCCCTGGAAAAAGGCGTTCAGCGCCCACAGCAGGGCAAAGGCCCACAGCGAGGTCGAAAAGCCGAACAGGATGTTCACTACCCCGGTGGCGATCAGCCCGATGCCCATAAAATAGCGGGCGTTGGAGCGGTCGCTGACGATGCCGGAGAAAAACTTCGACAGGCCGTAGGTGATGTAAAACAACGTCGCCAGCAGGCCGATATCGGTGCGGGTCATTACTCCGCTGGCGAGGATCTCCGGTGCGGCGGCGTTAAAGCTTTTGCGGGTGAAATAGAACAGCGCGTAGCCGAGCCAGATGGTGATCAGGATGTGGCGACGCCAGTAGCGATAGCGAGCGTCGATCTCGGCTTTGTCACCGATCGGGGCGGCGTTAGCGGGCGTTTTAAACATGATGTGTCCTTAGCGGCAAACTGACGCTGACGCGGGTGCCGTGGGTGCAGGAGATGGCCAGCGTGCCGCCAAGGGCCGTGACGCGCTCGCGCATCCCCGCCAGGCCAAAGCCCTGCTGGCCGGAGCCGGGCGGCAGGCCGCAGCCGTCGTCTTCGATCACCAGCATCAGGCGTTCATCCTGCTGCCAGCCCTGCAGCGTCACCGCGCTGGCGCTGGCGTGCTTCACGACATTATTCAGCCCCTCCTGACAGACGCGGAACAGGGTAACGCGCTGGCCTTCGCTCAGCGCCGTCTCGTCGATATGCCAGTCGAGATGGCTGACGATGCCGCGGCTCTCCAGCTCCATCTCGCGCATCAGGGAGCGTACCGCCTGCACCAGGGTCAGATCGTCCAGCTGGCGCGGACGCAGTCTGCCGAGCAGTCGGCGCACCGAATCGTACACCCCCAGCGAGAGCTGTTCGATATGCGCCCCGCCCTGCTTCACGCCCGCGTTGTCCGGGGCCAGACGCTGGACAATGCCCGCCTGGGTGCGGATAGCGGTGATGGTCTGACCGATATCGTCGTGCAGCTCGCGGGCCACCTCGCGGCGGACATGCTCTTCGGTCTCCAGCAGGCGCTCGGCGAGACGGCGATTGCGCGCCAGCTCGGTTTGCAGGGACTGGTTCAGCTCGCGCAGGCGCTGGATGCCCGCCCCGAGCAGCAGCCCAGTCAGGCTCTGGGCCAGCAGAGAGAGGAGCAGATCCACCGGGTGATCGTGCCAGGTCTGGCTGGCGATCAGCGCGATAGCGTTCATCAGGGTCGCGATCAGCGCCCCCTGCCAGCCGTAGTGCCAGGCCAGGGCGATAATCGGCAGCGCCAGACAGAACGGGGTAAAGCGCGACAGCTCGGCGGGGAGGCCAAGCTGCAGCCACAAGCTCACCACAAACAGCAGCAGATACCAGATGAGATGTCGGGCGCGCCAGTTCACCGGCTGGGAGACCAGCGCCGGGCCCAGCGGTTGCCAGACGGTGCTGGTGAGGTAGTGCCAGATCACCAGGCATGTAGGTGCCAGCGTCAGGCCGCCGGTCAGGGTCAGCAGCAGGGCGTTAAGCATCTCCTTCTCGCCCACCCACGGCAGGGATTGCAGCAGCGCGGCGGCAATCAGCGCCGCCCCCTGGCGCAGGAGGGTGCGCCAGTCGCGCTGGTGACGATAGCGGGAGATCAGCGCCACGGAGATCAGCGTCAGCACGCTTCCGGTCATCAATAAGGGCAGATGGGCCAGCGCCACTTCCTGCGCCAGCCAGACCAGCATCAGCCATTCGGCTCCGAGCAGAACCGGCCAGTAGCCGCGCGGGCACTGCAGCATCAGCCCCAGCCGCAGGCCAAAGGGGAACAGCAGCACCGCCAGCTCCGGGCGCTCCACCAGGTGCAGGCTGATGCTCCACAGGCAGAACCACGCGGCGGAGAAGATAAAGAAGCTGGCGACCACCGCCACCAGCCGGGAGAAAAGCGTCTGCATTACCAGCCGTCAAACATGCGGCGAGCCAGCTCAACGTCGTTGCTGACGCCGAGTTTTTCCATCAGGTTAGCGCGATGAACATGGACGGTTTTCGGCGACAGGCCAAGCTCAACGGCGATCTCCTTCACCGCCATCCCCTGGGCCAGCTTTTCCGCCACCTGGCGTTCACGTCGGGTGAGCGGATCCTGGCGTCCGGCTGCCAGCTTGATGGCGATATCCGGCGTCAGGTAGCAACCGCCGGTGGCGACGGTGCGCACGGCGGCAATCAGTTCGTCCGGGCTACAGCGTTTGGAGAGGAATCCGCGTGCGCCCGCGTTCAGCGCCTGCTCCACCAGCGCCGGGCTGTCGTGGACCGAAAGCATAATGGTCGCCATCCCCTTCGGCAGCTGGCTCAGCAGCTCCAGCCCGGAGAGATCCGGCATCGAGATATCGCAGATACAGACCTGTACCCCGCGCCCCGGTAGACCGGCCAGCGCTTCGCGACCGGAGCCGAACTCGGCCACTACCTGAAAATCGGGCTCCAGGCTCAGCAGCTGGGCAAATCCGGAGCGGACGATAAGGTGATCGTCGATAAGGGCGATGGTGGTCATGGTGAGATCCTGGCGGGATTAAAAAAACGCGCTTACCTTAGCGGCAAGCGCGTTGCTGTTCAAGCTATGAACGATTTACAGCGTCAGAGGATGCCGGTGGTCACCGTAAAACTGCGCGTTTGCGCCGGAGCCAGCGAAACCAGGCTGCCGCTGCGCTCTGCCGCCAGGAACCCTTCCGGACGGCAGGTGGCCGGGAGCACAAAGGCCGCCACCTGCTGATCGCCGTTGTAGAGGATCCAGCGGGTGGCGTAGTTCAGCTCGGCACTGGCGAAACGGGTAATGAACGTGACGCCATCGGGCGCAATCATGCGGAATTCCGGGCTGTCGGTGTAGCGATCGAGCTGGTCGGCGAAAAAGACAATTTCCGGATCGTAGAATTGTGGTTCCGAGAGGGTGTTCAGCGTCGCTTCGCCCTGCTGCAGACGTCGGTTGAACGCCAGCCACTGTTCGGTCGGCTTCACGTGGGCCGGTATCGACTCACGCAGCTGAATGGCCTCATCCGGTACGTTCTGGCTGAAGGTCGCGCCTTCCACGTAGGCATAGTTCATGTGGCACATGTACTGAAGCGGCATCGGCACCGTCGCCAGATTGGTCACCGACATGGCGATATCAAACAGGGCGCTCTCTTTATGCAGCGTCACCGTCGGCTGGGCCTGATAATGATGACCGAATCCCATCACATATTCGTAGCGTCCGGCCATCCGCAGACTGTCGCCATCCAGCTCCAGCCAGGCGTCGTCCATCGGTGCGCAGGGCATTTCGCCGTGCAGCGGATGGGTATCTTCCGGCGACGGGCAGCCGTTAGCCAGCAGCCCGGAGTGGAAGGCGAAGCAGCCATAGGTCTCGACCACCTCTTTTGCCGCTTTTGGCTGGCTGAACATATTGCGCATCGTCAGGTCACGACCATCGAACTCCGCATCCCAGATCATCTGCCCCAGCCAGGGCAGGATCACCAGGTGACCGCGGCTGTTTTGCACCCGCAGCCCCTCCACGCCGCTGGCGTAGCGAAACGCCGTCACCGTGAAGTCATCATTTTTCAGTAAAGCACGCGGCTGTTCGGTAAAGAGCGCGCGCCACAGGGGAAGTTTCGTCATGGTGTTCCTCCTCAGGAAGCGGTGGCTTCGGTCAGGTTGCGGCGCACTTTGCTCTCACGCCAGAAGTAGACGCCCACGTAGACAAAGCACAGCATTGAGACCAGGAACGAGGCCTGTAACGAATGGAACAGGTCAGCAACATAGCCCTGCACCGCAGGCACCACTGCCGCACCGACAATCGCCATCACGATCACCGCCCCTGCCATCTCGGTATGCTCGTTGTCCACGGTGTCCAGGGTGCCGGCATAGATGGTGGCCCAGCAAGGTCCGAACAGAATGCTCACCAGCACCGCCGCATACACCGCACTGAAGCTCGGGGCCAGTGCAACGTAGACCAGCAGCAGCGCCCCGATCACCGAATAGAGGATCAGCACTTTTTCCGGGTTGAAGCGGGTCATCAGGATGTTGGCGACAAACTTGCCGATGAAGAAGCAGATGAAGCTGTAGACCATAAAGTTAGAGGCATCACGCTCGTTGATGTCTCCCAGCTCCAGCGCCAGTCGAATGGTGAATGACCACACCGCCACCTGCATCCCAACATAAAGGAACTGGGCCACAATACCGCGACGGAAGCGGGCGTTGCCGGCCAGGTAGCGCAGGGTATCCATCGCCGACGGGCGTTTATGCTGCGGCGTTGCCGCCACTTTACAGGTCGGGAAGCGGGTCAGCAGGAACAGCACCATCACCACAACCAGCACCATAATCATGTACTTGTAGGGTTCGAGGGTGTTATCCAGCATCAGGATTTTAAAGTTATGGATCTGCTCGGCGTTCATCCCGGCCATCTGCTTCTCAAGACTGTCGCCTTCGGAGAAGACCAGATATTTACCCAGCAAAATCCCAGCAACCGCGCCGATCGGATAGAAGGTCTGGCTGACGTTCAGACGCAGGGTGGCGTAGGCTTTCGGGCCAATCATTGAGCTGTAGGTATTGGCCGCCGTTTCGAGGAAGCTCAGACCAATGGCGATGGCAAAGATCGCCGCCAGGAACATGGTGTAGGTTGCCATGTGCGACGCGGGGAAAAAGAGCGTACAGCCCACGATATAGAGCGTTAATCCGATTAAGATCGCCACTTTATAACTGGTTTTTTTAATCACCAGCGAGGCCGGAATAGCAATAAGGAAATAACCGCCATAAAACGCACTTTGCACCAGCGCTGAGGCAAAATTACTGAGTGCAAAGACGCTTTTAAACTGCGTAATTAAAATATCATTTAAAGCAGCAGCGCATCCCCATAACGGGAATAAGCAGGATAACAAAATAAACTGGAACAGAGGGGTTTTATTCAGATAGCCGTCAGGCATCTGAATGATGTTTTTATCGTTCATAGTGCTACCTTTTATTTCGCAGGGTTTTATTATTCGTTCAATGCCAGATACTCATTGAATTGTTCAATGCTGGGGTAAGACGACTGGGTACCTTTTCCGGTGACGCTGAAGGCGGCAAACAGAGCGGCTTTTTTCATGGCGGCTTCAACATCGCCGCTCTGGACGTAGTAATGGGCGAAGCAGCCGATAAAGGCATCACCGGCCCCGCTGGTATCGATGGCATTCACTTTAATTGCCGGAACCGTGACTTCCCGGTCGCGCGTCATCCACAGGGCACCTTTTTCACCCATGGTGACAATAATATTATTCAGCCCTTTATCCACCAGCGATCGCGCCGCGAGGCAGATATTTTCGTAGGTATTGACCGGCATGCCGGTCAGAATTTCCAATTCGGTTTCATTCGGCACAAAGAAATCACATTTGCAGGCATAAGACATATCTAATTCACGCAGTGCCGGAGCCGGGTTTAATAACACCTGAATACCGTGCTTTTTACCAAACTCAATAGCGTGATAAACCGTTTCGAGCTGCACTTCGAGCTGCAGAACAATAAGCTGACACTTTTTCAGATCGTCTGCCGCGCGATCGATATCTTCCGGTGAGAGGAATTTATTGGCGCCCTTCACAATCAGAATGCTGTTGCTGGAGTTGGCGTTAACAAAGATCGGTGCCACGCCGCTGCTGGTGCACGGCACTTTTTCCACATAGGTGGTGTTGATGCCCCAGGACTCCAGATTGCGGATGGTGTTATCGGCAAAAATATCGTCACCGACTTTGGTTAGCATCATCACCTTCGAATTGAGCTTGGCCGCCGCCACCGCCTGATTCGCGCCTTTGCCGCCACAGCCAATTTTAAACGCCGGGGCTTCGAGGGTTTCGCCCTCTTTCGGCATCTGAGTAATGTAGGTGATGAGATCCACCATGTTGGAGCCGATAACCGCGATATCCATGTTTACTACCTCTCTGAAACAATCACACAACAATGATATTATCGTAACATTATCATGTTATTTTCGTATCATTTGTGACTGCGATCGCGATTAGCGGATCCGCCACGCTGTTTACTGTTTGAGCATTACGCAGCGGTAAAAGTGTGATGGAACAGCGAAATTTTGAAATATAGTTATTAATTACAGTTATTTGAATGGTAAACGCAGTTTGAGAAGTGACTTTTCTTTCCTGCCGGGCGGCAGTATAGTATGGCGCAACAAGAATGTTCCTGACGCATCATAAATGTGGTTTAAGGAACATCACACGGTACGGAGAGGGTGAATGGAGACGAAGCAAAAAGAACGAATCCGGCGTCTGGTTGAGCTATTAAAGAAAACCGACCGCATCCACCTGAAAGATGCTGCCAGGATGCTTGAAGTCTCCGTTATGACCATCCGTCGCGATCTCAGCCCGGATAACCATGATACCGTGCTCCCCCTGACCCTACTGGGCGGCTATATCGTGATGGTCAATAAACCGGCCACCGCGCCTGCAACACCGGTGGTGCGCAGCCAGACTCACCATCCCGACGACCTGCCCATCGCCATACTGGCGGCCGGCATGGTGGCGGAAAACGATCTGGTCTTTTTCGATAACGGCCCGGAAATGCCGCTGGTGATTAGCATGATCCCCGACGACGTCACCTTCACCGGCATCTGCTATTCACATCGCGTGTTTATGGCGCTCAATGAGAAGCCCAACGCCACCGCCATTCTGTGTGGGGGCACCTATCGGGCTAAAAGCGATGCGTTTTACGACACCAGCAATCCTTCGGTGCTGGACTCCCTGAACCCACGCAAGGTGTTTATCTCCGCCAGCGGCGTGCATGAGCACTACGGCGTGACCTGGTTTAACCTCGACGACCTGGCCACCAAGCGCAAAGCGATGCAGCACGGCATCCGCAAAATTCTGCTGGCCCGCTACGCCCTGTTTGATGAAGTGGCCCCCGCCAGCGTCGGGCCGCTGTCGGCCTTTGATGTACTGATCAGCGACCGCCCGCTTCCGTCAGACTATCCGGCCCACTGCCGGAACGGCTTTGTGAAGATCATTACCCCGGACGCCGCCGGGGAGTAATTTACTCGAAGAACACCGCAATTTTGTTAAACATGGTCGGATCGGACTGGTTACGCACCACTTTCACCACGTCCTCCAGCTTGTCGATCTGGGCCATCATCTGCTCCAGGCGCTGATCGTCATTCACCAGCAGCCAGATGCGGCTGTGCTCGCTCCCCTGAATCGGCAGACAGAGAATGCCTTCCACGTTGAACGCCCGGCGGGCAAACAGCCCGCAGACGTGCGTCATGACCCCGGGATGGTTGCGGACAGTAAGCTCGAGGATGACGTTATCGTTTTGTTTTTGCATGGCTTATTCCCCCACCATTTCAGTATTGGCCGCACCCGGCGGGACCATCGGATAGACTTTTTGCTGTGGATCGATACGGACGTGGATCAGCGCCGGGCCAGGGCGTGAGATCGCCGCCTGCAGCGCGGCCTGCGCATCCTCTTCGGCATTCAGATCGCAGGTGTGCAGGCCAAAACCGGCAGCAATCTGCATAAAGTTAATCATCCCCGGATAGGTGGCGGCAAAAACGCCCTGCTTGTAGAAGAGGCTCTGCTGCTGATGCACCAGGCCCAGCGCTTCGTTGTTCATCAGGATGATTTTCACATCCAGCTGATTTTCCGCCGCGGTGGCCATCTCCTGAATGTTCATCATCAGGCTGCCGTCGCCGGAGAAGCAGATCACCTTGCGGTCCGGGTTGGCCAGCGCCGCGCCTACCGCCGCAGGCAGGCCAAAACCCATGGTCCCCAGACCGCCGGAGGTCAGCCACTGGCGCGGACGGTTCAGCGGATAGGCCTGGGCGGTCCACATCTGATGCTGGCCGACGTCGGTAGTGATAATGGCGCTGTCGTCCACGCAGGCGGCCACGGCGTTAATCAGCCCGTAGTGGCTGAGCGGATCGCCTTCGGTCGGGATGGCACCCGGGAACTCCTGCTGTAACCCGCTCACCTGCTGATGCCACGCGCTGCGCGGGGTGGCGTCGATGTGCGGCAGCAGTTGGGCCAGCACCTCGTTGACGTCGCCCTGGATCGCCACATGCGGCTGCTTGATTTTGCCCAGTTCGGCGCGGTCGATATCCACATGAATAATTTTGGCATTTGGGCAGAACTGCTCGGTTTTGCCAATCGCCCGGTCATCAAAACGTGCCCCGAGAACAATCAATAAATCAGCTTCTTGCAGAATAAAGTTGGTGCTGCGCGCGCCGTGCATCCCCAGCATCCCCAGCGACAGCGGATGCGCTTTTGGCAGCATGCCCAGCGCCATCAGGGTCATGGTGGTCGGCAGGCTGGCTTTTTCCGCCAGGGTGCGCACCGCGTCAGGGGCATCGATCACCCCGCCGCCCAGATAGAGCACCGGGCGCTGCGCGGCGTTAATCATCGCTGCCGCCTCGCGTACGCTCTCAACGCTGAATTCCGGGGATGGCGCGCGGGTGCCGGGCTCCGGCAGCACGTCGATCTCAATTTCTGCGGTCTGCACATCCTTAGGAATGTCTATCCACACCGGGCCGGGACGGCCAGACTGGGCGATACGGAACGCATCGCTGATAACCTGCGGTAATTCGCTGATATCGCGCACTAAATAGTTGTGCTTGGTGATGGGGATAGAGATGCCGTAGGTGTCCACTTCCTGGAACGCATCGGTGCCGATCATCGAGGCCGGCACCTGGCCAGTAATGCAGACTAACGGGATAGAGTCGAGACGCGCATCGGCGATGGCGGTTACCAGGTTGGTGGCGCCCGGCCCGCTACAGGCCATACAGACCGCCGGTTTGCCCTGGGTACGGGCCATGCCCTGCGCGATAAAGCCTGCGCCCTGCTCGTGACGCGCCAGCACGTGGCGGATCTGCGTGCTCTGGCTTAAAGCGTCATACAGCGGGAGTACCGTCCCGCCAGGAATACCCGCCACCGTGGTAATGCCCTGACGTTCCAGCAGATGAACGATTAACTGCGCGCCTGTAAAACGCGTCTTGTGTGATGTTGTGCCCGAACTTGCCATGCTCCAGTCCTTCTTATGGGCCGACTTTCCGGGGGGCTTTTAACGAAAAACCCCGCCGGTTTGCGCCGGCGGGGTTTGGAATCGTGTGTTGATTCAGTCCCTACGGCGCATTGCCGACGACCACCACCACACGCACGACGACCACTGCGGCTGGGTGCGCAGTTTTTAGTAGGGTCGAAGTCAGCAGGGAAGCGTTCATTAGGAACCTGTATCTGGAATCATTGAGTGGATTTATACAAGCACAGGTTTTCAGTCGTGACAACGGAATTATTTTCATCTGCCAGAAAATGCGTCAGGGATCACGTTTCGCTTGTCGGGTGATGAAAACAAAAAACCCCGCCGGAGCGAGGTTTTTTTGCAGTGTTTGCGGCTGGTGACCGCAGAGCACACTGTGTTACGTCAACGCCCGAAGTATACGCGATCGCGCGGGAACGCGCAATTTACGGCACGGATTTTGACGCCTTTGAGTATGGATCGCCCTTCACGTTTTGTCCATAAATTACTGTTCATCTATACAGTATTCATCTATGCTGAGTGTGTTCACAGGGTGTGAGGGGAGCCGCTCGTAGTACACCGGCGCAACGAAGTCCTGGCTGAAACGGGTGGTGCCGTCAGCGCCTCCACTCCCCACCTGAGCACACTGTGTTACGTCAACAAAGGTGCTGGCCACAGGCGGCGGAAAGGTACGCCAGCATCGTGCTCCTTAACCAGAGGAGACGCGTATGAGCGTAGTGGATATGGTTGTACTTATCCTCAAACTCATTGTTGCAGCACTGCAACTGCTTGATGCTGTCCTGAAATACGTTAAGTAACTCAGGTTCAAGCCGCACCAAAGAGGGGCGGGCAACCGCCCCTCTTTAATAACGAGGGAATGCTATGTTGCGTTTATTAATTGAACCTGTCACGCCGGACGAACCGGGGTATATCTCGCTAAAAACCGAGAGCACCGCGCTCAATTTCAATATGTTGCGCAGGCTGGAAGAGAATTGGGAGCGGGGTGAAAACCGCTTCAACGCCCCGGGTGAAAAGCTGCTGGGTGCTTTTCTGAACGGCAAGCTGGTCGGAATTTGCGGGCTAAACCGAGATCCGTTCAGCCAGCAGCCGCGGGCCGGTCGCATTCGCCATCTTTATATCAGCGAAAGCTGCCGTGGGCTGGGTATCGGCAGGCAGCTGCTCGCCGTGGTGATGGCCGATGCCAGCGTCTGGTTCGATTTTCTCAATACCAATGCGCCGCACACCGCCTGGACATTCTACCAGCACGCTGGCTTTACGCAGGTCGTGGATGAACCGCGCGTCACCCATCGCCTTTTTTGCGCAATCTGAGCGGCTGGCAGCATCGGAGCGTGAATGTTACAGTTGAGTGACAATTCACCACCCGATACGCCATGACGCTCTCCGTTTTCTGCATTTTACTCTTCGCCGCACTGCTGCATGCCAGCTGGAATGCCATCGTTAAAGCCGGAACGGATAAGCTCTATTCGGCGATTGGCGTCAGCGGCTCCGCTACGCTGATTGCCCTGGTGTTGCTCCCCTTCTCTCCCCAACCGGCTGCGGCCAGCTGGCCGTTTTTGATGGTCTCCTGTGCCTTACAGGTGGTGTATACCGTTCTGGTCGCGAAGACCTATCAGGTCTCCGATATGAGCCAGACCTATCCGCTGATGCGCGGCACCGCACCGCTGCTGGTGGCGCTGATCGGCACGCTGGCGCTCGGCGATCGCCTCTCATGGTTCGCGTGGTCCGGTATTGGCGTGATCTGCCTGTCGATACTGGCCATGGCGATGAACGGACGCATGCAGTCACGAAAAGGGATCTGGCTGGCGCTGCTGAATGCCTGTTTTATCGCGGGTTATACCCTGGTGGACGGCACCGGCGTGCGGCTATCCGGCACCGCGCTGGGCTATACGCTGTGGACCTTCTTTATGAACGGCTTCTGTCTGCTGAGCTGGGCGATGGTGGCACGTCGGCGCGCCGCCTCCAGCTACCTGCGTCTGCACTGGAAAAAAGGGCTGCTCGGTGGCATTGGCACCATGGGCTCTTATGGCCTGGCGCTATGGGCCATGACGCAGGCACCGCTGGCAGTGGTCGCAGCGCTGCGTGAAACCTCCATTCTCTTTGGTGCGCTGATCGCGTTTGTGCTTTTAAAAGAGAGGGTTGGGGGTCTGCGTATTGCTGCGGCGCTGGGTATTGCAGGAGGTGCCATTCTGCTACGCCTGGCCTGAATCGCTGGCAATATTAGTTGCCGATCTTGTTTACAAATCCTGCCTTTTCCCGCTTCTCCATTCATCACGGCAATGCTCAATTTGTCATTTCCCTGTGGTAGATTCCTCGCGCATTTATGGGAATGCGTAGTCACTTACTCTTCATTTATCACTTTTGGCAAAATTATTCAGCGACATGAAAAGACAGCGGAACGTTAATTTACTCTTGATGTTGGTATTGCTGGTCGCCGTCGGTCAGATGGCGCAAACCATCTATATCCCGGCCATTGCGGATATGGCGAAGGAACTCAACGTCCGTGAAGGCGCGGTGCAGAGCGTGATGGGCGCGTACCTGCTGACCTACGGCGTCTCGCAGCTGTTCTACGGCCCGCTCTCGGATCGCGTTGGCCGTCGTCCGGTGATCCTGGTCGGGATGACGATATTTATGATCGCCACGGTGATTGCCATGACCACCCACAGCCTGAGCGTGCTGATTGCCGCCAGCGCGTTGCAGGGCGTCGGTACCGGCGTCGGCGGGGTGATGGCGCGTACCCTGCCGCGCGATATGTATCAGGGCACCCAGCTGCGGCATGCCAACAGCCTGCTCAATATGGGCATCCTGGTCAGTCCGCTGCTGGCCCCGCTGATTGGCGGCCTGCTGGACACCATGTGGTCCTGGCGCGCCTGCTACGGCTTCCTGCTGGTGCTGTGCGTCATCGTCACCTTCAGCATGGCGCGCTGGATGCCGGAAACCCGACCCACGGAAGCACCGCGTACCAAACTGCTTACCAGCTATAAAATCCTCTTCGGCAACGGGGCCTTTAACTGCTACGTGCTGATGCTGGTGGGCGGCCTGGCGGGTATCGCGGTGTTCGAAGCCAGCTCTGGCGTACTGCTGGGTGCCGGGCTGGGTCTCAGTAGCATGGTGGTGAGTATTCTGTTTATTCTGCCGATCCCGGCGGCGTTTTTCGGCGCCTGGTTTGCCGGGCGGGCCAATAAACGCTTTACCACCCTGATGTGGCAGTCGGTGGTGAGCTGCCTGCTGGCGGGGCTGATGATGTGGATCCCGGGGCTATTCGGGGTGATGAACGTCTGGACCCTGCTGATCCCGGCAGCGCTGTTCTTCTTTGGCGCAGGGATGCTGTTCCCGCTGGCCACCAGCGGCGCGATGGAGCCCTTCCCTTTCCTCGCGGGGACCGCCGGGGCGCTGGTAGGAGGACTGCAAAATATCGGCTCCGGCGCGCTGGCCTGGCTCTCGGCGATGATGCCGCAAAACGGGCAGGCGAGCCTCGGGCTGCTGATGACCTTAATGGGCCTGCTGATTGTACTCTGCTGGCTGCCGCTGGCCTCCCGCGCCTCGCATCACGAGCAGGCGGTGTAAGCGGATCTTGCCCTCAGGCTGGTTTCCTGTTTTCTTAAGGGGATACGCCTGAGAGGATCCTATGACGCCAGAACATCTGAAGTTAATCGCGCAGTACCCCCTGCTCAACGACCTGATTGCCCTGCAAGAGACCACCTGGTTTAACCCGAACGCCACGACACTGGCCGACGGGTTACCCTGGGTCGGCCTGACCCAGGCGGACGTGGACGACGCCCATGCCCGCCTGGCGCGTTTTGCTCCTTATCTCGCCAAAGCCTTTCCGGAAACCGCCGCAAACCACGGCATCATTGAATCCGAGCTGGTGGCTATTCCGGCGATGCATCAGCGCTTGCAGCAGGAAACAGACGTCACAATCCCCGGCACCCTGCTGCTGAAAAAAGACAGCCATCTGCCGATCTCCGGCTCGATTAAAGCCCGCGGTGGGATCTACGAGGTGCTGACCCACGCCGAAAAACTGGCTCTCGCCGCCGGACTGCTCAGCCTCGACGACGATTACAGCATCCTGCTGGAACCGCGCTTCAAAGACTTCTTCAGCCAGTACAGCATCGCCGTGGGGTCAACCGGTAACCTCGGGATGTCCATTGGCATCATGAGCGCCCGCATCGGCTTCAAAGTGACGGTGCACATGTCCGCCGACGCCCGCGAGTGGAAGAAGGCTAGACTGCGCAGCCACGGCGTGATTGTGGTGGAGTATGAGCAGGATTACGGCGTGGCGGTGGAGCAAGGGCGCAAAGCGGCGGAAAGCGATCCGAACTGCTTCTTTATCGACGATGAAAACTCCCGCACCCTGTTCCTAGGCTATGCCGTAGCCGGCGAGCGCCTGAAAGCGCAGTTTGCCCAACAGGGCCGGGTGGTGGATGCGGAGCATCCGCTGTTTGTCTACCTGCCATGCGGCGTGGGCGGTGGCCCTGGCGGGGTGGCGTTTGGGCTGAAGCTGGCCTTTGGCGACCATGTTCACTGTATCTTTGCCGAACCGACTCACTCCCCGTGCATGCTGCTGGGGGTCTATACCGGTCTGCACGATGAGATTGCGGTGCAGGATCTGGGGATTGATAACCTCACCGCGGCGGATGGTCTGGCCGTGGGTCGCGCCTCCGGCTTTGTTGGCCGCGCCATGGAGCGCCTGCTCGACGGGTTCTATACCCTCTCCGACCAGAGCATGTACGACATGCTGGGCTGGCTGGCGCAGGAAGAGAACATTCGCCTTGAGCCGTCGGCGCTGGCGGGCATGGCCGGGCCGGTGCGCCTCGCCGCTTCCGGTCGCTATTCGCTGGAAAATGCGACCCACCTGGTGTGGGCCACTGGCGGCGGGATGGTGCCGGACGAGGAGATGGCGACGTATCTGGCGAAAGGGCGTTAACGTGCCCGGTGGCTCTGCTGGAGCAGGGCCATCAGCTCGACAGGCGAGCGGTGATGGCGGATTAAATCGCGCATCACCCGCATATGCGGGGCGGAGTGGCGGAAGAACGCCTGATACCCTGCACAGAGCACGCTTTTGCCATCCACCCGATGTTTAGGGCAGTCGCCGTTGCACAGGTGACGCATCGGGCAGGCCTGACATTCGGCAGATAAGTCTGTTTGCTTGCGCAGGCCAAAAGCGATGGCTGCCTCACTGTGATTCAGTTCTGCCAGCGGCGTCTGATGGATATTGCCCAGCCGGTACTGGGGCCAGACGTAGTGATCGCACTGGAAGAGATCGCCATTGGCCTCCAGCGCAAAGGCGTGGCCGCAGGTGACGGCAAGGGAGCACATCTGCGACGGATAGCCGCACCATACCCCCAGCGTTGAGTCGAAGAGCTGGACATAGACGCGGCCAATATCCTCCCGCACCCAGACGTCAAACACCGTCGACAGGAACGCTCCCCACTGCGCATCGCTCACCGATTCCGGATTATCGTGCTCCTGCAGGGGAAGAAACTGCAGATAAGGTGTGCCGAGCGCGCGTAGATAGCGATACAGGCGCTCCGGCTGGCGGCTGTTCTGCCGATTTACGACCGTCAGCAGGTTAAACGACACCTGATGGGCGCGCAGCTTTTCAATTGCCGTCAGCACCTTGTGATGGGTGGGATTGCCGCTGCGGCTGACGCGGTACGCATCATGCAGCGCCGCCGGACCATCCAGCGAGATCCCCACCAGCCAGCCCTCCTCGCGAAAGAACCGACACCAGGCGTCGTTAAGCAGGATCCCGTTGGTCTGAAAGGCATTGGTGATGCGTTTTCTCCCACCATAGCGGTGCTGTAGCGCCGCGACGCGGCGGAAAAAATCCAGCCCGCAGAGCGTCGGCTCCCCACCCTGCCAGGCAAACTGCACCTCCGGCCCCGGCTGGGCAGCGATATGCTGCTGGATGAAGGTCTCCAGCGTGGCATCGTCCATGATCGGCTGCTGGGGTTTATCGATATAAAAACAGTAGCGACAGTCGAGATTGCAACGTGAACTGGCCGGCTTGGCCATGACCTGACATCCTGTCATGCATAGTCCCTGATAAAAATAATGAGATGGTGAATGTGACTAGCAGCAAACAGCAATGCGAGGGAGAACACTGCGAGGGAGATCAAAAATTTAATACGCACCGGTCGGGATGCTGAAAAGTCGTACAGCGAAACGTCCATCCGGGCGCGGTTGCGGGTGTACTGCCAGAGGATCAGCGCCACCATCGCTAGCACCCCCAGGGCGACCCAGAATAGCGGGCCCGCCTGCTGCCAGTTGTACCTGACCGCCAGCACCATCAACGCCCCGTAACCAAACAGGGTGCGCAACCAGGCAAGCGACGTGCGCTCCGGCTGTAGCCCCGGATCGGCCAGGCGACGCGCTTTACGGCTATCCGCCATACAGCACCAATCCCATCACAATCACCGCCACTATCATCAGGATCAGGCTGATAAGCAGCAGGCTGTGGGTGTAAGGCAGATCTTCTTTCAGGCGCATCGCCTTTTCATTACGCAACCAGCGCAGGTAGCCGTAGATCGCCAGCCCACCAGAAAAAAGGCACAGCAGCAGCGCCAGCAGTTGGCGGATCACCGGCGTGGCAAAATCGGGCGCCAGCTGGTCAAGGCCGACACCGGCCGCCAGAAAACCCAGCGCGGTGCGGATCCATGCCAGAAAGGTACGCTCGTTGGCCAGCGAGAAGCGATAATCCGGCGCTTCGCCGAGGCGGGAAATTTTCATGACGTCTCCTGTCTGACTGTCCGGTGTACAACATTGCGGCAATAGTAACGTATCCAGGAGAGTAATTCCCACCAGCAGGATCCGGTGATGTCGGCGGTATAACGTCAGCCAGGGGAACAGCTTACAGGCATTGTAAAAGCGGCAAGTAACACGTGGTCTTATCTTGCCGCTGAGGGTGTATTTAAATTAATGAACGAAGCTCATCATAAGTGAATATTCTGCCGCGATAGCCTAAGCCGGTATCAATAT
Organism: Leclercia tamurae; assembly: GCF_025566055.1. GTDB lineage: Bacteria > Pseudomonadota > Gammaproteobacteria > Enterobacterales > Enterobacteriaceae > Enterobacter > Enterobacter tamurae. Next base: position 75,783 of record NZ_JAMHKS010000071.1, on the reverse strand, counting down.
CGTAAATCGATACCCCGATATTATTATCGGTATCAAAAACGAAGAAGGATTGTTCGGCTCCGAAATAGACATTGTAATACTCATTCCCGATATCAAATACCGATGATGTGAGTTCGCTGCGCTGTCCCGGGAAATGAAATTGATCGAGGCGCTGAACCGTCGAGGCGTTTAAATCGATAGCAAGAATGGTGGGTAAGGAATCCAGTTCAGCGGCGGTATAAGTTACCGGGTCCGATTCAATCGTACGGACCAGCTCATAACCCTGTTCATCTGCGCAGGAGTTATTATTGAACAGGGAGACAACGAACCTGTTTGCACCCCGCCACGCCTGATAACGGCTGTTGTGCGTAACAAAGACAGCATGCTCGCCGTTGGGATAGCTGAAATTATCTGCATCCACCACCTGCAGATTCAGGGCGCTGTTCAGCACGGGGAAGGCCGGGTTATCGATAATCCACTCTGGCTCCCCGGACTCGCTATTGAGCCCCAGCACGGTACAGCTGGACCGGGAATTGACTATCAGTTGCCTGGTCTCTGCGACATATTCCAGGCTGTTGAAATGCACGTCGTTGGTGTCGGTATTGTCCAGCACCGTGGCGCCCCTAAATTCCCGGGAGTAATCGCGCTGCCAGAGCAACGCCCCGCTGGAGATGTCGTATTTATAGAGGAAGCACTCCAGCTTTTGTTCGTCACTCCAGCCATCCAGCAAGGAGCCTAACACCCAGAGATTACCTTTCCCGTCGGTGGTGATGTCGTGATGAAAACCATACCCGGCAGGCGCGGTGTAGGATTGCGCGACCTTACCGGCGAGGTTAAAGCGATATAGCCTCGGCGCGAAGGCATGCTTGTCAGGATCCCAGGTTTCGCTGGCCAGCGCCGACCAGATCGCGTTTTCGATAATTTTCAGGTTGCCGTACATCCAGGGGAACAGACCGGTAATACGCAGATCGCCATTGATGTCATACCCATTCCACGCACTGGTGACAAACCAGCCCTGTCCTAAGGTGCTCTCTGCCATCGCGCCGTCAATAATATTGATCGTCAGTGCCAGGGGTACATCTCCATAGTCCTGCCCCTGTGTTGAGATCGATATAAGAAAGGTTTCGACGGCATTGTTCTCGGTGTAAAGATTCAAGGTGACAGTATTTAAATAATTGGCATACAAACCTACCACGGTGATTTCCGGGTTAACGCTGTATTGATCGGTGTCGTAATGAAAGCTGGCGTTCGCTGTTTTACCCTGGACGGTATAGTCAAACCTTACCGCCTCCAGACTCTCAATGGTAATTAATGCGCTGAGTTTATTTTTATCGTAGGGATTGAGTTTCACAGTATAGGTTGCGTTCATGTTTCAGTCCTTTGCTTAATGTAGAGAAAGACTTATTGAGTGGTGCAAAACTAAACCTATACCTCGACTTCAATTAAATATGCGGCTAATGCCACAAAATAAAATTACTGCTATTAATTTACTTAACAATTTCACTTAATAATTGCTATATCAATAAGTAAACTTAAAACATAGTTTATCCATATATTTAACACTCAGATAATGACGTATTCTGCATTCACAAAAGCATTTTATATATAAAACGTTTATCAATTAAGCTTTTGAATCATCAAAGCTAATACCTCATTAATTTTGCAAATGGAATCACAAAAAATCACAATTAATCTTCTAATGACCAAATTTGATTATTAAAGTGATTTCGCTTTCAAAATACCTTACCAAATAAAGTATTAGTCGTTCCGTTATTAAATAAGAAGCAACACTCAGCTGGATTTTATTCATCCGGAAGCGAATATCACGGAGGTTGACTGCATTATGTTTTCTGACTTTATTTCAGTAATACAATCTTTTCTAACCGAACCCGCTATTTTAATTGGATTGCTGGTGGGACTGGGTTATGCCCTTGATAAGAAATCGCCGATTAAAATTATTACCGGTATGGTTAGCGCCATGGTGGGATTAATGATGGTGCTCTTCGGCGGGTTTCAGTTTTCAGCCACCTTTAAACCCGTCGCCGATGCGGTGAGCAAATCTTACGGTATTCATGGTTATTTAATGGATTCCTATGCCATGAAAGCGGCAACCCAGATTGCGCTCGGGGATAATTTCGGTTTTGTCGGTTATGTGTTTGTACTGGCCTTTTTTACCAACCTGCTGCTGGTTCTGTTTGGCCGCTACACCAGGGTGAAAGGCATTTTTCTGACCGGCAACACCGGGGTGTCACACTCCCAGGCGGTGCTGTGGCTGATCGTCTTCTGGCTGGGCTTTGGCTGGGTACAGTCGATTATTATCGCCGGGATCTTAACCGGTCTGTTCTGGGCCTTTGCCACTACCCTGATTGCCAAACCGATCGCTAAAATCACCAATAATGCGGGCTTTACCATCGCCCATAACCAGATGCTGGGGATCTGGTTTTTCTCGAAATTCGCCCACCTGTTTGGCGATGCCGAGAAGCAGGATGCCGAGAACATGAAGCTGCCCGGCTGGCTGGCGATTTTTAACCATAACGTCACCTCCATCGCCATTGTAATGACCCTGTTCGTCGGCGGGTTCTTGCTGACCACCGGCATTGATAACGTTCAGGCCATGGCAAAAGGTAAGCCCTGGTATATCTACATTATTAACCTCGGCCTGCAGTTTTCCATGTATATGGTGATCCTGTTGCAGGGGGTACGCATGATGGTCGGGGAAATTAACGCCTCCTTTAAAGGCTGGCAGGATCGTTTAATTCCGGATGCGATTCCCGCCGTCGATGTCGCGGCATTACTGCCCTTCTCCCCGAATGCCGCCACCCTCGGATTTATCTTCTGTACCTTCGGCACCATATTCTCAATGGGCATTCTGCTTATTACCAACAGCCCTATTATGGTACTTCCCGGTTTTGTGCCGTTATTTTTCTCGGGTGGCCCGATTGGGGTATTAGCCAACCGACTGGGAGGTTATCGCGCCGTGATTATTTGTACTTTCCTGCTGGGGATTATTCAGACCTTCGGCACCGTATGGGCTATTCCCTTAACCGGGCTGGCAGCCGAAGGGGTGGGTTGGACCGGTATTTTCGACTGGGCGACCTTATGGCCTGCCATTTGTGAAGTACTTAAGTTTATTGCTTCCACGTTCCATCTCGGGCCTTACGCGGGCTAAATCATCTCATTGTGAAAAGGATATCGTCATGAAAGACAAAATTAATATTCTGTTTGTTTGCGGCTACGGTGTCGGCAGTAGCGTGATGTTGCAGACGGTGGTGAAAAAAGCGTTAGCGAAATATGACATTAATTTCGACATGGAGCATACCGCCGCAGGCGAGGTTGGTGGGTTTACCGACTGGGCCGATATTTACGCCATTTCGAAAAAGCTCATCGATGTGGTGAGCCTCGATCCGCGCCACGGGCAGTATCTGATCCCTATCGAAAATATTATGGACGGGGAGACCATCGGGAAGCAGATCTACGCGGTGATTGAAGAGCATTTCCCGCACCTGATTCAGGTCCGTTAAGGAGCGACGATGAAAGCGATCATTCTGCTCTTCGACAGCCTGAATAAACACTATCTGCCGCCTTACGGGGATATGATCACTCAGGCACCCAACTTCCAGCGCCTGGCGGCCCGCTGCGCCACCTTCAACAACAGCTATGTCGGCAGTATGCCCTGCATGCCCGCCCGCCGGGAACTGCACACCGGCCGGTATAATTTTTTGCACCGGGAGTGGGGGCCGCTGGAGCCATTTGACGACTCCATGCCGGAGCTACTGAAAAAAGCGGGCGTCTATACCCACCTGATCAGCGACCATCTGCATTACTGGGAGGACGGCGGCGGTAACTACCATAACCGCTACAGTTCATGGGAAATCATCCGCGGCCAGGAGGGGGATCACTGGAAAGCCAGCGTGGCCGACCCGGCGATCCCGGAGGTGCTGCGGGTGCCGCAGAAGCAAACCGGCGGTGGCGTTTCAGGGCTCTGGCGGCATGACTGGGTCAATCGCGACTACATTCAGCAGGAAGCGGATTTCCCGCAAACCCAGGTCTTTAACGCCGGGTGTGAATTCATCGACAAGAACCATCAGCAGGACAGCTGGCTTTTGCAGGTGGAAACCTTCGACCCTCACGAACCATTTTACACCACCGAGGGGTATCTCGCGTTGTATCAGGATCCCTGGGACGGGCCGCACTACGACTGGCCGCGCGGCAAGGTGGAGGAGAGCCCGGAGGCAGTAGAGCATATTCGCTGCCGCTATCGTGCCCTGGTCTCCATGTGCGATCGCAACCTGGGTCGTATTCTCGACCTGATGGACCGCCACGATTTGTGGCGCGATACGATGTTGATTGTCGGGACCGATCACGGCTTTCTGCTCGGGGAGCATGGCTGGTGGGCGAAAAACCAGATGCCCTATTACAACGAGGTGGCGAATAACCCGCTATTTATCTGGGATCCGCGCAGCGGCCATCAGGGAGTGCAGCGCGATGCGCTGGTGCAGATGATTGACTGGGCACCCACCCTGCTGGAGTACTTCAACCAGCCCATCCCGCCCGACGTTCAGGGCCGTCCGTTGGCCCGCATTCTTGAGGACGACATCCCAGTGCGTGATGCGGCGCTATTCGGGGTCTTCAGCGGCCATGTCAACGTCACGGACGGGCGCTATGTCTATATGCGCGCCGCGCTGCCCGGGCGGGAAAATGACATCGCCAACTACACCCTGATGCCGATCAAGATGAACACCCGCTTTACCCCGCAGGAGCTGGAGTCGATTGCCCTGGCACCGCCCTTCCGCTTTACCAAAGGAGTGAAAACGCTGCGTATTCCGGCGCAGGAAAAATACCCGGGGGTCAATCGCGTCGGTCATCTGCTGTTCGATTTACACACCGATCCACACCAGCAGTGCCCGATTGAGGATAAAGTCATCGAAGCGCGGATGATCGCTCTGCTGGTGCGTCTCCTGCAGGAGAGCGACGCCCCGGCAGAGCAGTTCGCCAGGCTGGGGTTAGAGGTTTAACCCATCCCCCAGAACAGCACCGCCAGCAGCTGCGGTGTGATAATGCGCATAAACATCACCAGCGGATAGACCGTGGCGTAGGAGAGCGCCGCCGCCCCGCTGGTGGCGTGCAGGTTGTTGGCAAAGGCCAGCGCCGGGGGATCGGTCATCGACCCTGCCAGCATGCCGCACAGGGTCAGGTAGTTCATCTTTGCCAACAGCCGCGCCAGAATGCCCATCGTAATCAGCGGGACGGCGGTAATGAGAATGCCATAGCCAATCCAGCTGACCCCATCGCCGCGGGTCAGCGTCCCGACGAAATCTCCCCCCGATTTCAGCCCCACCACCGCCAGAAACAGGACAATCCCCAGCTCGCGCAGGGCAAGGTTGGCGCTCGGGGGCATAAACCAGTAGAGCTTACCCACGCAGCCGATACGCCCGAGGATCAGGGCCATAATCAGCGGCCCGCCTGCCAGCCCCAGCTTGAGCGCCACCGGGAACCCCGGCACGTACAGCGGGATGGAACCGAGCAGCACCCCGAGACCGATGCCGATAAACACCGGCAGCATCTGCACCTGCTGCAGTTTTTGCTGCGCGTTGCCCACGATATTGGCCACGGCATCAATGGAGGCCGGACGCCCGACCAGGTTGAGGATATCGCCAAACTGCAGGCTGGCTTCCGGGCTGGCCACCAGCTCAACCCCGGCACGGTTCAGGCGCGAGATCACCACGTCGTAACGCTCTTTTGCCTGCAAATCACGGATTTTCTTGCCCAATACCCGTTCGTTAGTGACCACCACCCGCTCGACGCGCATATCGGTGCCGCGGGTGGAGAGCGAGGTGTCGACCTCCTGACCGATCACCAGTTGGGCGTTGTGCAGATCCACCGGCTGGCCGACGAGGTGCAGCAGGTCGCCGGTCTGGAGCACCGTCCCGGGCAGGGGCACCATCAGGGTCTGCTCGCGCTTCAGGCGGGAACAGATAATGTTGGCGCTGTTGAGGATCGGCACATCCTGGATCGCCAGATTGTTGAGGTTGGGGTTATCGACGCGGATATTGATGGTTTTAATCAGCGCCTGACCCTGGGTAAGCGTGGATTCATGCTGGCGAGCTTCTTGCTCGACGTTAACGCGAAACAGAACGCGCATCAGCCACATGGTGAGCAGAATGCCGCAGATGCCGAACGGATAGGCCATGGCGTAACTCATGCCCATCTGATCCACGATGCCGGGCTCGATACCCAGATCGCGTAGAATTTGCTGCCCGGCCCCCAGCGCGGGGGTATTGGTGACCGCCCCGGAGAAAATGCCCAGCACCACCGGCAGCGGGATGGCGAAGAGTTTATGCAGCAGGGCGGTGACCAGCCCGCCCATCACCACAATCCCCATCGCAAAAAGGTTGAGGCGCAGGCCCGAGACGCGCAGCGAGGCGAAAAAGCCGGGCCCGACCTGAATACCGATGGTGTAAACGAAGAGGATCAGGCCAAATTCCTGAATGAAGTGCAACATCTCCGCGCTAAGGGTGATGCCCAACTGGTCGGCAAAATGACCGACAAATATCCCGCCAAACAGCACCCCACCAATGCCGAACCCGACGCCGCGGATTTTGACATTGCCTATCCACAGCCCGACCACCGCAACCAATGCCAGAATACTGACCGTTAACGCTATATCACTCATGACGGCATCCCTGTGAATAACATTATTATTACCAGGGATTTTCGCAGAGCGCAGGCGGGTTGTATGGGCGATGGCGCACAAAAAAACGGAGGTAAAAGCAAAACGGTCACCCGAAGGTGACCGTTTTTAGTGTGTGCGAGGGCATCAAACCCGTAGGCCCGTGCAAGCGCAGCGCCGCCGGGCACGCAACACCATTAACTGTTCAAGGCCGGGCGTTCGCTGATGGCGATCCGCTGCGGGGCAATGGCCTCCGGCACGTTGCGGGTGATATCGATATGCAGCAGCCCGTTAGTGAAGGTCGCGCCCGTCACTTCCATATGTTCAGCCAGGGTAAAACTCAGGCTGAACGGCTGAGTCACCAGCCCCTGGTGCAGCCATTTGGTTTCGGTCTCCGGTTTTTCCGGGGTGCCTTTCACCGTCAGGCGCGTGCCTTCCAGCTGGATATCGAGGTTATCCTGGCTGAATCCCGCCACCGCGAGCGTAATGCGATAGTGGTTATCGTCGCTCTTTTCGATGTTATACGGCGGGAAGGTCTGGCTTTCGGTGGTGCTTTGCAGCGCGGTAGCCAGTTTGTCAAAACCGATCCACTGACGCAGCAGCGGGGATAAATCGTAGTTACGCATACTAAATCTCCTTCTGAGAAGCGAGTTCGGCACAGTTTAATTTTGTGCGCAGTTGTTCCTGCAAATCTTTATCGATTCGCATATGCTCCCGATATCGGCAAGCATTCCGGTTTGGGCCGCCGCAGCGACCCGAATAATTAATTAATTTCGATACGGCGCGGTTTATTCGCTTCCGGAATTACACGTTCCAGATCGATATACAGCAGGCCGTTAACCAGGTTCGCGCCATGAACGTGGATGTTCTCAGCTAACTGGAACTTACGTTCAAAGTTACGTTCCGCGATGCCCTGATAGAGGTAGGTACGTTCTTTCTGCTCGCCCGCATGCGCGCCTTTCACCACCAGCAGGTTGTCCTGCGCGGTGATCTCCAGTTCGCTTTCCGCAAAACCAGCCACGGCAATCGCGATGCGATAGTGGTTTTCGTCAACCAATTCAACATTGTATGGAGGGTAGCCATTGCTCTGGCTTTGGTTGTTTTCTAAATGATTGAACAGACGATCGAAGCCAATGGCTGAACGATAAAGCGGAGAAAGATCAAAGTTACGCATACAGTTAACACTCCTGAAATCAGCAAGAATTGTCGCCTTCCACGTTGGACAGGCTGGGGTATCCCAAACGCCCCTCAGGCACGTTTGTTCATTGATACTCTCTTAAAATGGGTCTGCTTCCGCTCTTTTCAAGAGCAACCTGGTGAGAATTTTTTGCACTTTGTGGGTACTGGAATAGACTGGGACTACAGCACGGAAGGTTAAAATGCGATAGGTACCACAGAGCGGTACTTTTCAACTATTCATTTTAAGAATGGACCGTTATAAACCCGGTTGCGGGTCTGTATTGGGCCATTGATGATGACTGACTGATAATGAAAAATGTTCTGATAAAGCTGACGATGTGCAGCGCGATGATTTTGCTATGCGGGTGTTCGAGCGTGATGTCTCACACCGGCGGTAAAGAAGGAACCTATCCCGGGACGCGCGCCAGCGCGAACATGCTGGCGGATGACGACACCAACTGGGGCACTAAATCGCTGGTGGTGCTGGATATGCCGTTTACTGCTGTTATCGATACCCTGCTGCTGCCGTGGGATCTCTTCCGCACGGATAAATCCGTTCGCTCCCGCGTGGAGCAAAGCGAGGAGAAGACGCTGGCGACCAACGCCGTCATCCCGCCCGCCGGGATGCCCTCGCGCTGATTAGCACCCGGTTTCTGTTACCCATAGCTGACGGAAGCCGCTGACCTCCTCCATCCAGGCCAGATAGCGCCCGTCAGGCGAGTAAACTACTGCCTCCCCCGACGGCGGATTGCCGTGATCGGACGTCAAATACGTCACTTTGCCCGAGGCGGCATCACAGCAGGCAATACGTTCCTCCAGCACAAACCCCAGCGAATGGCCCGCCGGATGCCAGTTAAATGCTGACTGGATATCGCTGTCGTTATGGGTGAGCTGACGCGGCGCTCCCCCTTCCGGGGCGATCAGCCACAGCTGCACCACCCCCTTATCGTCACGCATCAGGAACGCGATTTGTGTCGCCTGCGGGTTGCTGCGTACCCAGTGGCGCGGCACGTTCACCAGCCCCGGATAGCGATGGTCATGGGTAAAGGTTAAGCGGTGCTGCATCACCCCGGCAGGCGGCGCGGGCATACGATCTGCCGTGCCCTGAAGCGGTAAATCGCCAGCCTGTTTCCAGCCCAGCTCATCTTTCGGCAAATCAACGATAAACAGCTCCGGCACTTTTTCACCATCAGCGGCAAGGGTGTCGCCGATAAAGGCCAGCCGGTCATTGCCGACCCAGCCCTCTTCATAGGCGCGGTTGATCTCGTCGCTGCCAGGTTTTGGCGTCGGGGTGGTACGGCTGATCAGCACGCTCCAGAAAGTACCGCCATAGTTGCGCGGATGCTCGCCCTGCGGGATCACCGGACCGAAGGGCGCAGCCACGCCCACGTTACGTAAATCGAGCTTAGGATCGTACTCGTGCAGCACGTGGTCGTTATAGGTAAAGCTGACGTACTGCCCGTCCGGGCTATACACATGGACATGGCTGCCGCCGCGCAGCGCGCCGGGAGTGAAGGGTTCGGTGATATCCATTGCATCAAGATTGCTCACCTGCCCCTGCTCCGCAATCACCCCCTGGCGGTGGTGAAAATCGTACTGCCAGTGGGTGTCGGGATGTTGCGGGCCGTGGATAAAGAGGTACTTATTTTCCGCAGGATGAACGGTCACCACCCCCACATGCGCGCCGTTTGTGGCGCGATAAATCACCTCCACCTCACCCGTGTCGACGTTAACCCGCTCGATGGTTTCGCCGGTAAAGGACGCGCCGGATGGACGAACGTCAAACGCCAGCCACTGGCTGTCTGCGGTCCAGGTACGGGTATTGGTGAGCTGATGGTTGCGGGGAGCGAAAGTGATTTGTTTCATGAGGATACCCTGATGCGCGGATGTCGCATCAGGGTATAGCATTGCCGGGGATTAGCCTACCCGTTTCACGTCGCCTACCAGCAGGATGTAGGAGAGCGCGCCGATCAGCGCCACCGCTGAGATATAGACCAGCGCCGGGCCGAAACCGTAGTCCTGCGCCAGGTAGCCGATCACCAGCGGCACGGTGATCCCGCCCAGGCCGCCCACGAAGTTAAACACCCCGCCGGTCAGGCCGATCAGACGCATCGGCGCCAGGGACGATACCAGCGACCAGGTAATAGAGGCGAAGCCGTTACCAAAGAAGGCAACCGCCATCAGGGTCATAATCCACACCGGATCGTTGGTGTAGTTCGCGCCCATGATGCAGGTGGAGATCAGCAGCCCACAGATGATCGGCGTTTTACGCGCGATGCCGAGGGAGTAGCCTTTTTTCACCAGCTTATCCGCCAGCCAGCCGGAGAGCAGCACGCCAAAGAAGGCCGCCAGGAACGGCACCGTGGTCATAAAGCCCGCCTTCAGCGCGGTAATGCCTTTCTCCTGGGTCAGGTAGTTCGGAAACCAGGTGAGGAAGAACCACAGCGTCGAGGTCACCGCAAACTGCCCCAGGTAAACGCCCACCAGCTTACGGTGGAACACCAGCTTCCAGTCAGCTTTGGTCAGCGGCTGACGGGCCTCTTTTTTCACCGGTGCATCGCCATCCACCAGACCGCCGCCGTCACGGATGTAATCCAGCTCGGCTTTGGTGATGCTTTTAGTCAGGCGCGGTGGCTGGTAAACCTTAATCCAGATAAACGACCAGATAATGCCGATCCCGCCGGTGACAATAAACACCCAGTGCCAGCTCAGCAGCTCCTGGATCCAGATCAGCAGCGGGGTCAGGAACGCCAGGCCGACAAACTGGCCGGAGGTATAGAACCCGACCGCAGAGGCGCGCTCCTGCTCCGGGAACCAGCTGGTCACCATACGGTTGTTGGTCGGGAATGCCGGGGCTTCGAAAATCCCGGTGATGGCGCGCAGGCCAATCAGCGACATTAAGCCGGTGGCAAAACCCTGGAACAGCGTCGCCACGGACCAGCCGAAAATGGCGATAAAGTAGGTCAGGCGCGAGCCGACGCGGTCGAGGAACCAGCCGCCGGGGATCTGGCACAGCGTATAGAGCCAGGCAAAGGCCGAGAAGACGTAACCCATCTCCGCTTTGGTGATGCCAAATTCTTCCTGGATATGGGCCGAGGCCACGGCCAGGTTGGCGCGGTCGACATAACAGATGACCACGGTAATAAAGATCATCATCAGCGTCAGGTAACGACGACGCCCGGTTTTGGTAGCAGTAACTGGAATATCCATCGCAATCTGTCTCCAGATTTTGGGCATAGCGAAGCCGCTCACCATGCCCTGTAAATTACAGAGGGTTATATTTTTATCTATGAGAATTTTGCCCGGTGGCGCTACGCTTACCGGGCCTACGGGGTGGTGATCACCACTCCGCTACAGAACCGTCTTCATGACGCCATAACGGGTTACGCCAGTCTGGCGCATTTTTACTCAGCTCAATGACTTTGGCTTCGTCGATCTCCACGCCAAGGCCCGGCTTGGTTAACGGTTTGAAGAAACCGCCTTCCATGTTGAAGTCCTCTTTGTTCTTCACAAAGTCGAGCAGCTCCGCGCCCTTGTTGTAGTGAATGCCCATGCTCTGTTCCTGGAACACGGCGTTGCGAGAGACAAAGTCCACATGCAGACAGGCGGCCAGCGCAATCGGCCCCAGTGGGCAGTGCGGCGCCAGCGCCACGTCATAGGCTTCTGCCATCCCGGCGATTTTGTAGCATTCGGTGATGCCGCCCGCGTGGGAGAGATCCGGCTGCAGGATCGCAATACCGCCCGCCTCCAGCACACGTTTGAACTCGAAGCGCGAGAACATACGTTCGCCCGCTGCGATCGGAATATGGGTCTGCTCCGCCAGTTTCGGGTAGTACTCCGCCTGCTCGGCCAGCACCGGCTCCTCGATAAACAGCGGACGATACTGCTCCAGCTCTTTGATCAGCACTTTCGCCATCGGCGCGCTGACGCGACCGTGGAAGTCCAGACCAAACTCAATCTCGTTGCCGAAGGCCTCGCGGATCTGCGCCACGGTATTCACGGCGCGATCGACCGCACGCGAGTTGTCGATAATGCCCATCTCTTCGCAGCCGTTGAGCTTAAAGGTGTCGAACCCGATGCCGCGCAGCTTGTTGATGCCATCGATCACTTCTGCCGGACGGTCGCCGCCTACCCAGCTGTAGGCTTTGATTTTGTCGCGTACCAGGCCGCCCATCAGCTGCCAGACCGGGGCATTCAGCACTTTGCCTTTGATATCCCACAGCGCCTGGTCGATACCGGCGATGGCGCTCATCATGATCGGGCCGCCGCGGTAGAAGCCCGCGCGGTACATCACCTGCCACAGGTCGTTAATGCGGGCCGGATCCTGGCCAATCAGGTAGTCGCCCAGCTCATGCACCGCCGCTTCGACGGTGCGCGCGCGGCCTTCAATGACCGGTTCGCCCCAGCCAACCACCCCTTCATCGGTTTCGATTTTCAGGAACATCCAACGCGGCGGTAAACGGTACGTGGTGAGTTTGGTAATTTTCATTTCACTGCCTCTCGATACGCTTTCACAAATGCTGCCGCCTGCTGGGCGGTACGTTCTACGGACTGCCCGGCGCGATAGAGATCGCTGCCAAGACCCGCCCCGACACAACCGGCGTTCATCCACCGGGACAGGTTTTCTGGTGTGACGCCGCCCACCGCAAAGACCGGCACGCTGGCGGGTAAGACCGCTTTCAGCGCTTTGATGTAATCCGGGCCGAAGGCCGAAGACGGGAAAATTTTGAGCGACTGTGCGCCCGCATCGAGGGCAGTAAAGGCTTCTGTTGCCGTGGCGCATCCCGGGCAAACGGTCATGCCGTAGCCCACCGCGCGGCGGATCACCTCGGGGTTGATATTGGGCGTGACGATAAGCTTGCAGCCCATCTTCGCCAGCTGATCCACCTGCTCCGGTTTCAGCACTGTTCCCGCGCCGATCAGCGCTCTGTCGCCAAAGGCATCCACAACCGCCGGAATGCTTTTTTCCCACTCCGGGGAGTTGAGCGGGATTTCCACCGCGTCGAATCCGGCGTCAATTACCGCACCAACGTGGGCTAAGGCTTCATCAGGGGTGATGCCGCGCAGAATCGCGATAAGGGGAAGATTAGTTTGCCACTGCATGAGCGATGCTCCTTATTCCAGCCTGAAATGCCGTGTCGCCTTCTACCGCCGCCACGTCGCGCCCGATGGCGTGGAACGCCTGGCGGTAACGTGAAGTCAGCGATGAACCCGCGACGAGGGTGATGGACTGCTGCCCGGCGAACTGCTCGCTCAGGGTGGCGACTTCTGCGCCAATCAGCAGGCCCGATAAAAATTCGCTGACCTGCTCGCGGGGAAGCGTTCCCAGCACGTGCGAGGCGCGAACCTCAAAAAGCTGCGGCAAAACGGCGGGGGAAGCGATCCCGCGCTCAAGCCCGGCGGCAAACGCCTCTGGGGAGGTGGCTTGCTCAGGTAAACCGGCACCCACCAGCGAATGCTTAAGCAGCAAATGGTGCAATTCGCCGGTCATCACGGTGCGAAAATCGTGGATCTGCTGAGCATCGGCCTGCACCCATTTGCAGTGCGTACCGGGCATCACGTAGACAGAAGAAGGAGAGATCGTGCGGGCGCCGAGCAGCTGGGTCTCTTCGCCGCGCATCACGTTGTGGTTATCGTCGCGGGAGACGCACAGGCCGGGAATAATCCAGACATTGTCGCCAACGGACGTTAACTGCTCGCCAATGGCAGAGAAATGGGCAGGAACCGGCAGGTACGGGGCAATTTTCCAGCCCACGTTGCTACCGACCATTCCCGCCATCACCACCGGCGTGGCGCCGTCGCGCCAGTTTTGTGTCACCTCTGCTAACACCGCCTCGGGGGATTTACCGTTCAGACGCGTGACGCCTGCTTCTGATTGCCTGCTCTCCAGGCACTGCTCGCCCTGATACAGCCAGGCGCGCAGATTGGTTGATCCCCAGTCAATTGCGATGTAGCGAGATGTCATGTGATTTCCTTCAACCTTCGTGTTGAGCTGGCGATCATGGTCAACGCCGCCTGCTCTGCCGCATCGCTGTCCTGATGCCGTATCGCATCGAACAGCGCTTTATGTTCCTGGAGCGTCTTCGGCATGTTGGCCTCATCACCCATCCAGGTTCGTTCAAATACTGCTCGCTGTAGCGAGCTGATCGCCACGCTCAACTGCTGTAGCACCGGGTTATGCACCGACTGCAGCACCGCCTCGTGGTAACGGATATCCGCTTCGTTAAAGGCATCCCGGTCCTGGTTGTTGGCGATCATGTCGTTCAGGGCCGACTCAATCTGCGCCAGGTCACCTGAGGTTGCGCGTTCCGCCGCCCAGCGGGCGATGGCTGGCTCTACCAGATTTCGCACCTCGCTCATCGCGCCGATCAGCCGTGGGTCGTAGTCGTTTTCCAGTACCCACTGCAGAACGTCGGTATCGAGGTAGTTCCACTGGTTACGCGGGGCGATAAAGGCGCCGCGATAACGCTTCATTTCAATCAGCCGCTTCGCCATCAGCGAGCGGAACACTTCCCGGATGATGTTGCGCGAGGTTTCAAACTCCTCACACAGTTCTGCCTCTGCAGGGAGCGGCGAACCGGGAACGTACTTGCCACCTACAATCTGAGTGCCCAGCGTAATGACGATGCGATCGGTTTTATTGAGAGTCATGGAGAGTCCTTGTGCTCTGTATGTCCATCACTACTTTACCGCGACCGCTGAATTTCGCCTCAATTTTGCAGTACAAACGTGATGCCATTCGTCATTGCTGTGGTCGTAATGTAGTACAATCACATTGTGTTGTACTACAATCTGGATCACAAAAAGAACAATCAGTGAAAGGAATGTTAAAGAAAGGTTCCTGCGGGGATAAAAAACCCGCACAGGGTGCGGGTCAGGAAGTGCGGGTTTTGCGAGGGTTTAATTCAGAACAAACTTCTCAATAGCGTACGCCACGCCGTCTTCGAGGTTGGATTTGGTCACGAAATTCGCCACCTCTTTCACCGATGGGATCGCGTTTTCCATCGCCACGCCTAAGCCAGCATATTCCAGCATCGCAATGTCGTTTTCCTGATCGCCCAGAGTCATGATCTCTTCCGGTTTGATCCCCAGCGTGTCGGCCAGCGACTTCACGCCGGTGCCTTTATTGACGCGTTTATCGAGGATTTCGAGGAAGTACGGCGCACTTTTCAGCACGGTGTATTTCTCTTTCACCTCTGCCGGGATGCGGGCGATGGCCTGATCCAGAATGGCAGGCTCATCAATCATCATCACTTTCAGGAACTGGGTGGCCGGGTCCATCTTCTCCGCTTCGCAGAATACCAGCGGAATGGTGGCCACGAAGGATTCATGCACCGTGTAATAGCTGATGTCGCGGTTGGCGGTATAGAGCGTGTTGCGGTCGAGGGCGTGGAAGTGCGAGCCCACCTCGCGGGAAAGTTGTTCCAGATAGCGGTAATCGTCATAGCTCAGCGCCGTTTGCGCCACCGTGCTGCCATCGGCCGCTTTCTGCACCAGCGCGCCATTGTAGGTAATGCAGTAATCACCCGGTTCATTCATGTGCAGCTCTTTCAGGTAGCTGTGAACGCCTGCGTACGGGCGACCGGTGCACAGCACCACGCTCACGCCTTTCGCACGGGCTGCGGCAATCGCGTCTTTAACGGCAGGAGAGATGGTGTGATCGGGCAGCAGCAGCGTGCCGTCCATATCGATTGCAATGAGTTTGATAGCCATGGGATCCCCGGTTGGAATGAGTCTGGGTTCATGCTAACGCGATTCCGCTCAAAAAACACGGCAAGAAAGGGGATAGGGACGGGAGAGGGAAATCCTCTTTTGCGGATAAAGAAAAGCCCGGTGGCGCTAGCGCTTACCGGGCCTACGAAACCTGTAGCCCCGGTAAGCATAGCGCCACCGGGGAACACACAGCTTAGATGTCGATGTTCGCCGCTTTCAGGGCGTTCTCTTCGATAAAGGCACGACGTGGTTCAACCGCATCGCCCATCAGGGTGGTGAACAGCTGGTCCGCTGCAATCGCGTCTTTAACGGTGACGCGCAGCATGCGGCGGCTTTCCGGATCCATGGTGGTTTCCCACAGCTGATCCGGGTTCATCTCGCCCAAACCTTTATAACGCTGAATGGAGAGGCCACGACGGGACTCTTTCACCAGCCATTCCAGCGCCTGCTCGAAGCTGGCAACCGGCTGACGACGTTCGCCACGTTCGATAAAGGCATCATCTTCGATCAGGCCGCGCAGCTTCTCGCCGAGAGTGCAGATACGACGGTATTCCGCACCGGTCACAAACTCCTGATCCAGCGGGTAGTCGGTATCCACACCGTGGGTACGCACGCGGATCACCGGCTCGAACTGCTGCAGCTCGGTGTTCTCGTTGACGTCGAACTTCCACTGGCTGCCGTGCTGCTCGTTCTCGTTCAGATCGGTGACCAGGGTGTTCACCCAGCGGGTCACGGCCTGCTCGTTGCTGAGGTCAGCTTCGGACAGCGTCGGCTGATAGACCAGCGCTTTCAGCAGCGTGCGCGGGAAGCGACGCTCCATGCGGCCAATCATCTTCTGGGTCGCGTTGAACTCAGACACCAGACGCTCCAGCGGTTCACCCGCCAGCGCCGGGGCGCTTGCGTTGGCGTGCAGGCTCGCACCGTCAAGGGCGATAGCGATCTGGTACTGATCCATCGCTTCGTCGTCTTTGATGTACTGTTCCTGTTTGCCTTTCTTCACTTTGTACAGCGGCGGCTGGGCAATGTAGACGTGGCCACGCTCAACAATTTCCGGCATCTGACGATAGAAGAAGGTCAACAGCAGCGTACGGATGTGCGAGCCGTCGACGTCCGCATCGGTCATGATGATGATGCTGTGATAGCGCAGCTTGTCCGGGTTGTACTCGTCGCGGCCAATGCCGCAGCCCAAGGCGGTGATCAGCGTCGCCACTTCCTGAGAAGAGAGCATCTTGTCGAAGCGCGCCTTCTCAACGTTAAGGATTTTACCCTTCAGCGGCAGGATCGCCTGGTTCTTACGGTTACGGCCCTGCTTGGCAGAGCCGCCCGCGGAGTCCCCTTCCACGAGGTACAGTTCGGACAGCGCCGGGTCGCGTTCCTGACAGTCCGCCAGTTTGCCCGGCAGGCCTGCCAAGTCCAGCGCGCCTTTACGACGGGTCATTTCACGGGCTTTACGCGCCGCTTCACGGGCACGCGCCGCATCGATAATTTTGCCGACCACGATTTTGGCGTCGGATGGATTTTCCAGCAGATATTCGCTCAGCAGCTCGTTCATCTGCTGTTCAACCGCCGATTTCACCTCGGAGGAGACCAGTTTGTCTTTGGTCTGAGAGGAGAACTTTGGATCCGGCACTTTCACGGAGACAACAGCAATCAGGCCTTCACGGGCATCGTCACCGGTGGCGCTGACTTTCGCTTTTTTGCTGTAGCCTTCTTTGTCCATGTAGGCGTTCAGGGTACGGGTCATCGCCGTACGGAAGCCGACCAGGTGGGTACCGCCATCGCGCTGCGGGATATTGTTGGTAAAGCAGTAGATGTTTTCCTGGAAACCATCGTTCCACTGCAGCGCCACTTCCACGCCGATACCGTCTTTCTCGGTAGAGAAATAGAAGATGTTCGGGTGAATTGGCGTTTTGTTCTTGTTCAGGTACTCAACGAACGCCTTGATGCCGCCTTCGTAATGGAAGTGGTCTTCTTTACCGTCGCGCTTGTCGCGCAGGCGGATAGAGACGCCGGAGTTCAGGAATGACAGCTCGCGCAGACGCTTGGCGAGGATTTCGTATTCGAACTCCACCACGTTGCTGAAGGTTTCATGGCTTGGCCAGAAACGGACCTGCGTCCCGGTCAGGTCAGTTTCACCGGTCACCGCCAGCGGTGCCTGCGGTACGCCGTGGACGTAGGTTTGCTGATGCACTTTGCCTTCGCGGCGGATCAGCAGTTCCAGCTTCTGCGACAGGGCGTTAACCACAGAGACGCCCACGCCGTGCAGGCCGCCGGAAACTTTATAGGAGTTATCATCGAACTTACCGCCTGCGTGCAGGACGGTCATGATCACTTCCGCCGCAGAGACGCCCTCTTCCGGGTGGATACCGGTCGGGATACCACGGCCATCATCAGTTACGGAGACGGAGTTGTCGGCGTGGATGGTCACCACGATATCTTTACAGTGACCCGCGAGCGCTTCGTCGATAGCGTTATCCACAACCTCAAATACCATGTGGTGCAGACCGGTGCCGTCATCCGTGTCGCCGATATACATACCCGGGCGCTTACGCACCGCATCCAGCCCTTTCAGGACTTTGATACTGGAGGAGTCATAAGAATTCGACATCAACGTTTCTCGCTCATTTATTCTTGGGTTAATCCGTTATTTTACCCTTTTCCACGGTGAACATCTTCGAATTTTTGTCCGACATGTCCATTACGTGTTCAGCGCTAATCGCACTGACGAAAACCTGTGACTGCGTGGCTTTTAAGCGGCTGGCAAGCAGCCCGCGCCGCGCGTCATCAAGTTCCGAGGCAAAATCATCAATCAGGTACAGGCAGCGTCGCCCGCTTTCGCGGGTTAAAAACTCACCCTGCGCCAGACGCAGCGCGCACATCAGGAGTTTGAGCTGCCCGCGTGATAAGGTGTCTTCCACCGGCGCACCGTCAGCACGAATGCGAAAATCCGCCTTGTGCGGGCCGTGCGCGGTGTAGGTCAACATGCGATCGCGCTCGAAGCTTCGCTCCAGCACCTCGGCATAGTCGGTCTCTTTCTCCCAGCCGCGCTGGAAGGAGAAACTCAGAGAGAACTCGGGTAAAAACTGTTGGCAGGTATCTGCCATGTCCTGGGCGATCCCCGCGCTGTACTCGGCGCGCCAGTGGCTGATCTGCTCCGCCAGCGGGATCAGCTCTTTATCCCACGCCCGCAGTTGGGCGTAGCGGGTCACCTGGCGCAGCGCGGCGTTGCGCTGCTTGAGCAGCCGCTTAAGGTTACTCCAGGCGGTAAAGAAGCCCGCTTCGTTATGGAAGCATCCCCAGTCGAGGAAGGCCCTTCTGTATTTGGGGCCGCCGTTGAGTAAAGTAAACCCCTCGGGGGTGATCAGCTGCATCGGCATCAGCAGCGCCAGCTCGGCCACTTTGTGCCCGTCGGTGCCGTCGATGCGCACCTTGCTGTCGCCATGCTTGTCTTTGGTCAGGCCGATAGCGGTTTCATGATCTGCACCCTGCAGACGTCCATGCAGGATGAACGACTCCTGCTCATGGCGAATAACGCGGCCAATCTGCAAACTGCGAAACGCCCGACCATGGCCGAGCGTATAGATGGCTTCCAGCACGCTGGTTTTGCCGCTGCCGTTGGCGCCAACCAGGAAATTAAAGCCGGGGGATAACGCGAGATCCGCGCTTTCGATATTGCGAAAGTCGCGGATCAACAGGCGGGTGAGCGACATTACAGTCTCATTGGCATGACAACATAGGCTGCCGACTGTGATGCGGCATCTTCAATCTGTACGCTTGATACGGAGTCCGTCAGCAGAATGCGCACGTTCTCGCACTTCAGCGTATTCAGCACATCCAGCACATAGCTGACGTTAAAGCCGATTTCCATTTCGGTGCCCGCCGCATAGGTGACATCCAGAATTTCTTCGGCTTCTTCCTGCTCCGGGTTGTTCGCTGTGATTTTCAGCTGGTTTTCGCTGACGTACAGACGCACTCCGCGGAACTTCTCGTTGGAGAGGATCGCCGCACGGGCAAACGCCTGTTTGAGGATATCGCAGCCCGCTTCCAGCGTTTTGTCCGGGTTCTTCGGCAAGACGCGGCGATAGTCCGGGAAACGACCATCCACTAACTTGGACGTAAAGATGAAATCACCGACGTGGGCGCGGATGTTGTTGCTGCCAATCTGCACGCGCAGCGGGGTTTCGCCGCCGTCGAGCATACGCATCAGCTCAATCACGCCTTTACGCGGTACGATCACCGAATGGTTCGGCAGGCTCACGCCGATCGGCATGGAGCAGACCGCCAGGCGGTGGCCGTCGGTGGCCACGGTACGCAGCTCTTCACCTTCGGTTTCGAACAGCATGCCGTTTAAGTAGTAACGAACGTCCTGATGCGCCATTGAGAACTGAGTGGCTTCAATCAGGCGCTTCATGGTCGCCTGCGGCAGGGTGAATTCAACTTCGCTCTGCCAGTCATCGAGGTTCGGGAAGTCGATAGCCGGAAGCGTGGAGAGCGAGAAGCGGCTGCGGCCAGAGCGCACCAGCATGCGATCGCCTTCCAGCTGCACGGCAATCTCTGCCCCTTCCGGCAGACCACGGCAGATATCAAAGAACTTACGCGCCGGAACGGTGGTGGCGCCCGCTTCGTGAGGCTGAGAAAGCGTCACGCGTGCGACCATTTCCATCTCGAGATCGGTCCCGGTCAGCGACAGCGTGCCGTCTGCGACCTGCAGCAGCAGGTTACCGAGGATAGGCAGCGTCGGGCGGCCGCCTAAGGGGCCACTCACCTGTTGCAGCGGTTTTAATAAGTGTTCACGTTCAACGGTAAATTTCATAGCGTCACGAAGATAATGTTCTGATTAAATTGGAGAAGTCTTCTTTAATGTCGTGGCTTTCTTCACGCAGCTGCTCAATCTTACGACAGGCGTGCAGCACGGTGGTATGGTCACGGCCACCAAACGCATCGCCGATTTCCGGCAGGCTGTGGTTAGTGAGTTCCTTTGCCAGCGCCATCGCCATCTGACGCGGTCTCGCCACCGAGCGGGAACGACGTTTGGACAGCAAATCCGCCACTTTAATTTTGTAGTACTCCGCCACCGTCTTCTGAATATTGTCGATGGTGACCAGTTTTTCCTGCAGCGCCAGCAGATCGCGCAGCGCTTCACGCACGAAATCGATGGTGATCGCCCGGCCGGTAAAGTTGGCGTTGGCGATAACGCGGTTCAGTGCGCCTTCCAGCTCACGAACGTTGGAACGCAGACGCTTGGCAATAAAGAACGCCACCTCACCCGGCAGACGAATGTCGTTTTCGTCGGCCTTTTTCATCAGGATCGCCACGCGGGTTTCCAGCTCTGGCGGTTCGATCGCCACGGTCAGGCCCCAGCCGAAGCGGGATTTCAGACGATCCTCAACCCCGTTGATCTCTTTTGGATAACGATCCGAGGTCAAAATGATCTGCTGATTACCTTCCAGCAGGGCGTTGAAGGTGTGGAAAAACTCTTCCTGAGATCGTTCTTTATTGGCAAAGAATTGAATGTCATCGATCAGCAGCGCATCAACGGAGCGGTAGTAGCGTTTAAACTCTTCGATCGCATTGTTTTGCAAGGCTTTAACCATGTCCTGAACGAAGCGCTCGGAGTGCATATACACCACTTTGGCATTCGGCTTACGCGCCACGATGCCATTGCCGACCGCATGCAGCAGGTGCGTTTTACCGAGCCCGGTGCCGCCATAAAGGAACAGCGGGTTATAGGCACCGCCCGGGTTATCCGCCACCTGACGGGCCGCCGCGCGCGCCAACTGGTTCGATTTACCTTCGACGAAGTTATCGAAGGTATGTTTGACGTTAACGTTGGAGCGGTATGTCGGCTCCGCCGGGGCCGGGACGTTATCCCAGCCAGAACGCGGCGCAGGGGCCACGCGCGGCATGTGAACCTGCGTGGTTTGCGCGGGTGCCGCGGCGACGTTAACGGTCTCTCTGAGGGTTTGGGTAACCGGCTTAGTGCCCACTTCGAAACGCAGCTGTGGGGCATCGGCACCGCAAAATTCGTTTAGCAGTCCATTGATGTTATTGAGGTATTTGTCCCTGACCCAATCGAGCACAAAACGGTTTGGCGCATACAAAGCCAGCGTGTTATCGCTCAGTTCCGCCTGCAACGGGCGGATCCACATACTGAATTCTGTGGCTGGTAACTCATCCTGCAATCGGGCAAGACACTGCTGCCAAAGCGAAAGTGACACGGCGGACTCCACTCGAACATAAAAAGAAAGCTATTGAATAGTCATGATTGTAGACACACGTCGAAAAGACCCGGCGTTTAAGGGGGACGTGCGAACCGCTCTTTGCGGTTTGTGCCCAACCAGGATCCTGGGATCCGATCAGGACCGCGGATCATAGCCTAAACTGAGCCAGAGATCTTCTGTTTCTCACAGTTTCTTCCCGATTTATCCACAGGAGGATCGAAACGGGGTAAGTGTAAACGATCCTGACGAAGCGCCCCCACGATTTAGGCCGCATATTGGAAAAATTAATGAGTAAAGACGATTTTTTGCTGAAATGATCTAACGAAGATCCTGGACGATCCTTGCGATTTGGCCTGGAGCCCGTATAATTCCCCACCCGGCGCGTGGGACTCGAAGACCTGCGTCTGATGCTGCTCAATTTGCACGCTAAAAACGTGCGGAAAGACGCGGGAAATAAGGAAAGAGAATTGACTCCGGAGTGTACAATTATTACAATCCGGCCTCTTTAATCACCCATGGCTTCGGCGTCCAGTGTTCGTTATTCGTTCGGACTCCATAAAAAGTCATTGAATTTATTCAAGTTTAGGTAGAAATCGCCATGAAACGCACTTTTCAACCGTCTGTACTGAAGCGCAACCGTTCTCACGGCTTCCGTGCTCGTATGGCTACTAAAAATGGTCGTCAGGTTCTGGCACGTCGTCGTGCTAAAAGCCGTTCACGTCTGACCGTTTCCAAGTAATTAAGCTAACCCCTGCGTGGTTAAGCTAGCATTTCCCAGGGAGTTACGTTTGTTAACTCCCACTCATTTCACTTTCGTCTTCCAGCAGCCACAACGGGCTGGCACGCCGCAAATCACCATCCTCGGCCGCCAAAATTCGCTGGGGCATCCCCGCATCGGTCTCACTGTCGCCAAGAAAAACGTTAAGCGCGCGCATGAACGCAATCGGATTAAACGTCTGACGCGTGAAAGCTTCCGTTTACGTCAGCATGAACTGCCTTCGATGGATTTCGTGGTGGTGGCAAAAAAAGGGGTTGCCGACCTCGATAACCGTGCTCTCTCGGAAGCGTTGGAAAAATTATGGCGCCGCCACTGTCGCCTGGCTCACGGGTCCTGATCGGCCTTATCCGGGTCTATCAACGCCTGATTAGTCCGCTACTCGGGCCACACTGCCGTTTCACGCCAACATGCTCAAGCTACGGAATTGAGGCATTGCGCAGGTTTGGAGTGATAAAAGGCAGTTGGTTGACGGTGAAACGCGTATTAAAATGCCACCCTTTACACCCCGGTGGAGACGATCCCGTCCCGCCAGGACCTTTTGATACCAGAGAACACTAACGATGGATTCGCAACGCAATCTTCTTATCATCGCTTTGTTGTTCGTGTCTTTCATGATCTTCCAGGCTTGGGAGCAGGATAAAAATCCTCAACCTCAGCAGCAGATCACGCAGACAACGACCACCGCAGCGGGTAGCGCCGCCGACCAGGGCGTACCGGCCAGTGGCCAGGGTAAACTGATTACGGTTAAGACCGATGTGCTTGAGCTGACTATCAACACCCGTGGTGGTGATGTTGAGCAGGCACTGCTGGTAACTTACCCGAAAGAGCTCGGTTCTAACGAGCCGTTCCAGTTACTGGAAACCACACCGCAGTTTATCTACCAGGCACAGAGCGGCCTGACCGGTCGTGATGGCCCGGATAACCCGGCTAACGGCGCACGTCCACTGTATAACGTCGATAAAGATGCGTTTGTGCTGGCTGATGGCCAGAACGAACTCGCGATCCCGATGACTTACACTGATGCGGCGGGCAACACCTTCACCAAAACCTTCACCCTGAAACGCGGTGAGTTTGCGGTGAACGTGGGCTATAACGTGCAGAACACCGGTGCGAAACCGCTGGAGCTCTCCACCTTTGGTCAGCTGAAGCAAACCATCAATCTGCCGTCGCACCGTGACACCGGAAGCAACAACTTCGCGTTGCATACCTTCCGTGGCGCAGCGTACTCCACGCCAGATACCAAGTACGAGAAATACAAATTCGACACCATCGCCGATAACGAAAACCTGAACGTCAGCTCGAAAGGCGGTTGGGTGGCGATGCTGCAACAGTATTTCGCGACCGCATGGGTGCCGAATAACGCGGGTTCCAACAATTTCTACACCGCGAACCTGAACGGCGTTGCCGCTATCGGCTATAAGTCTGAGCCGGTTCTGATTCAGCCGGGTCAAACCGGTACCCTGGGCAGCACCCTGTGGGTCGGCCCGGAAATTCAGGACAAGATGGCAGCTGTAGCACCGCACCTGGATCTGACCGTAGATTACGGTTGGTTGTGGTTCATCTCTCAGCCGCTGTTCAAGCTGCTGAAGTGGATCCACAGCTTCCTGGGTAACTGGGGCTTCTCCATCATCGTTATCACCTTTATCGTTCGTGGCATCATGTACCCGCTGACTAAAGCGCAGTACACCTCCATGGCGAAGATGCGTATGCTACAGCCGAAGATTGCGGCGATGCGTGAGCGTCTGGGCGATGATAAGCAGCGTCAGAGCCAGGAGATGATGGCCCTGTATAAAGCCGAGAAAGTGAACCCACTGGGTGGCTGCTTCCCGCTGCTGATCCAGATGCCAATCTTCCTTGCGCTGTACTACATGCTGATGGGCTCCGTTGAACTGCGCCATGCGCCGTTCGCGCTGTGGATCCATGACCTGTCTGCACAGGACCCGTACTACATCCTGCCGATCCTGATGGGCGTGACGATGTTCTTCATCCAGAAGATGTCGCCAACCACCGTGACCGACCCGATGCAGCAGAAGATCATGACCTTCATGCCGGTCATCTTCACCGTGTTCTTCCTGTGGTTCCCGTCAGGTCTGGTGCTGTACTATATCGTCAGCAACCTGGTAACCATCCTTCAGCAGCAGCTGATCTACCGTGGTCTGGAAAAACGTGGCCTGCATAGCCGCGAGAAGAAAAATTCCTGATTCTGAGTAGGCCGGGTAAGCGAAGCGCCACCCGGCAAATGGAAGATAAATTAAAGGGCGGTCTATAGACCGCCTTTTTTATTTGATTAAGAAGAGATAAACCATGAGCCATAACGACACTATCGTCGCCCAGGCAACCCCACCGGGACGCGGTGGTGTGGGCATTCTGCGTATCTCCGGCCTGAAGGCGCGCGAGGTGGCGGAAGCGGTGCTGGGTAAACTGCCAAAGCCGCGCTACGCCGACTATCTGCCGTTTAAAGATACCGACGGTACGGCGCTGGACCAGGGCATCGCGCTGTGGTTCCCGGGCCCGAACTCCTTTACCGGTGAAGACGTGCTCGAACTGCAGGGCCACGGCGGGCCGGTGATCCTCGACCTGCTGCTGAAGCGCATTCTGACTCTGCCGGGTCTGCGCATTGCGAAGCCGGGTGAGTTTTCCGAGCGCGCCTTCCTGAACGATAAGCTGGATCTGGCCCAGGCCGAGGCGATTGCCGACCTGATCGACGCCAGCTCTGAGCAGGCCGCACGCTCGGCCCTGAACTCGCTGCAGGGTGCCTTCTCCTCGCGTGTAAATCATCTTGTGGAAGCACTCACTCACCTGCGGATCTACGTGGAAGCAGCCATTGATTTCCCGGATGAGGAGATCGACTTTCTCTCAGATGGCAAAATCGAAACCCAGCTTAACGACGTAATGAACGATCTCGACGCGGTGCGTGCCGAAGCGCGTCAGGGTAGCCTGCTGCGCGAAGGGATGAAGGTGGTGATTGCCGGGCGTCCGAACGCCGGGAAATCGAGCCTGCTGAACGCCCTGGCGGGCCGTGAAGCGGCGATTGTGACCGACATCGCCGGTACCACCCGCGACGTGCTGCGGGAGCATATCCATATCGACGGTATGCCGCTGCATATCATCGACACCGCCGGGCTGCGCGATGCCAGCGACGAAGTTGAGCGCATCGGTATCGAGCGCGCCTGGCAGGAGATCGAGCAGGCTGACCGGGTGCTGTTTATGGTGGATGGTACCACCACCGCGGCGATCGACCCGGCGGAGATCTGGCCGGACTTTATCGCCCGTCTGCCAGCGAAACTGCCGATCACCGTGGTGCGTAACAAAGCTGACGTTACCGGTGAGATGCTGGGCCTGAGTGATGTGAAGGGTCACTCACTGATCCGCCTGTCGGCGCGTACCGGTGAGGGCGTGGATGCGCTGCGCAACCATCTGAAGCAGAGCATGGGCTTTGATACCAGCATGGAGGGGGGTTTCCTCGCCCGTCGTCGTCATCTGCAGGCGCTGGAACAGGCGGCGATGCATCTGGATCAGGGTAAAGCCCAGCTGCTGGGTGCCTGGGCAGGAGAACTGCTGGC
The DNA here is from genome assembly GCF_025566055.1 of Leclercia tamurae. GTDB lineage: Bacteria > Pseudomonadota > Gammaproteobacteria > Enterobacterales > Enterobacteriaceae > Enterobacter > Enterobacter tamurae. Next base: position 49,680 of record NZ_JAMHKS010000071.1, on the reverse strand, counting down.
GGAAGAGCTGCGTCTGGCGCAGCAGGCGTTAAGCGAGATCACCGGGGAGTTTACCTCTGATGACCTGCTGGGACGCATCTTCTCCAGTTTCTGTATCGGAAAATAAACCGTTTCAGCCCTCTGCTAAAAAGCCGCATAACACCCTTGTTATTGCGGCTTTTTTGTTTTCGATATTAGCTAAATAAATAACATATATGCTTATTATATTCTCTGTGATTACAATCACAATTAATATACCTGCACATAGACAAATATTCTCATTCGAATAGTGTAGTAGCGTGTCTAATGAGGATAAATCAATGACGATTATCTTATATACATACCTCACCTCTAAGTGGTTTAATATTGACAATCAAATTGTCAATCACCATCCATAGTCTCCCTTCGCCTCTCATTCTCTATGCAACCAGAATAGATTAACACTCTATTTATTTGGTATGCCTGCATCAATGGTTATTGAAAAATAGCCACCAGCACCGCTGCGATAAAAACAGGAATTATATAATGGAAAACTTCAAACATTTACCAGAGCCATTTCGCATCAGAGTTATTGAGCCGGTTAAACGTACCACAAGGGAGCATCGCGACAACGCCATCATTAAATCCGGCATGAACCCGTTCCTGCTGGATAGCGAAGACGTCTTTATTGATTTACTGACCGACAGCGGCACCGGCGCAGTCACACAAAATATGCAGGCCGCGATGCTGCGCGGTGATGAAGCCTATAGCGGAAGCCGCAGTTATTATGCGCTGTCCGACGCCGTGAAAAGCATTTTCGGTTACCAGTATACTATCCCGACCCATCAGGGACGCGGCGCTGAGCAGATCTATATTCCAGTGCTGATTAAAAAACGCGAGCAGGAGAAGGGATTAGACCGCACGAAAATGGTCGCCTTCTCTAACTACTTTTTTGATACCACTCAGGGGCATAGCCAGATAAATGGCTGTACCGTGCGCAACGTGTATATCAAGGAAGCCTTTGATACTGGCATTCGTTACGATTTTAAAGGCAACTTTGACCTGCAGGGTCTGGAAAACGGCATCGAAGAAGTGGGTCCAGCCAACGTCCCTTATATCGTCGCCACCATTACCAGCAACTCCGCCGGTGGACAGCCGGTGTCGCTGGCGAACCTGAAGGCAATGTACGCGATTGCCAGAAAATACGATATTCCGGTGGTTATGGACTCCGCGCGCTTCGCCGAGAATGCGTACTTCATTCAAAAACGTGAAGCGGAATATAAAGACTGGACCATCGCGGAAATTACCCGGGAGACGTACAAGTACGCGGATATGCTGGCCATGTCGGCTAAAAAAGATGCCATGGTGCCAATGGGCGGCCTGCTGTGCATTAAGAATGACGACTATTTCGACGTCTATACCGAGTGCAGAACCTTGTGCGTCGTGCAGGAGGGCTTCCCGACCTATGGCGGTCTTGAAGGCGGCGCCATGGAACGTCTGGCTGTCGGCCTGCATGACGGCATGGGCCAGGACTGGCTGGCATACCGTATTAATCAGGTACAATACCTGGTCGACGGCCTGGAAGCCATCGGCGTGGTTTGCCAGCAGGCGGGCGGCCATGCTGCTTTTGTCGATGCGGGTAAACTCTTGCCGCACATTCCGGCAGAACAGTTCCCGGCGCAGGCGCTGGCGTGTGAGCTCTACAAAGTGGCGGGCATTCGCGCAGTGGAAATCGGTTCGTTCCTGTTAGGTCGCGATCCGAAAACCGGCAAGCAGTTACCCTGCCCGGCAGAGTTGCTGCGTTTAACCATTCCACGCGCCACCTATACGCAGTCGCACATGGATTTCATCGTCGAAGCCTTTAAGCACGTTAAAGAGAATGCGATGAACATTAAAGGGTTAACCTTCACCTACGAACCAAAAGTATTACGTCACTTCACTGCCAGACTCAAAGAAGTTTAACCCTCTGTCCCTGGGTGGCTAAATAATTTTAGCCACCCGCAAAATAAAGAATTCAACGACATCAAGCTTACCATAATTGATGGGGGCACCATGGATAACGCTTTAGAACTAGAGACTAAACACTCCTCGGTATGGGGTGTGATGGTTATAGCAGGTACCGTTATTGGCGGGGGGATGTTTGCTTTACCCGTGGATCTGGCCGGGGCATGGTTTTTTTGGGGCGCGTTTATTTTAATTATCGCCTGGTTTTCAATGCTTCATTCCGGATTATTATTGTTAGAGGCGAATTTAAATTACCCGGTCGGTTCAAGCTTTAATACTATTACAAAAGATCTGATTGGCAATAAGTGGAACATCGTCAGCGGTTTCACGGTCGCCTTTGTGCTTTATATCCTGACGTATGCCTATATCTCCGCAAACGGCGCCATCATCAGTGAAACCATCGCCATGAATCAGGGGACGCATGTTAATCCCCGGATAGTGGGTGTCTGTACGGCGATCTTCGTGGCGGCCGTATTATGGTTTAGCTCGCTGGCGGCCAGCCGTATTACCTCGTTGTTTCTAGGGATTAAGATCATCGCCTTTATCGTTGTATTTGGGTCTTTTTTCTTTCAGGTCGATTATTCAATCCTGAGAGACATCAACGTTACATCGGCCAGCAATACCACCTACTTCCCCTACATCTTTATGGCCCTCCCCGTCTGTCTGGCGTCGTTTGGGTTTCATGGCAACATTCCCAGCCTGATCATTTGCTACGGTAAACGAAAAGATAAACTGATAAAAAGCATTGTCTATGGCTCGCTGCTGGCCCTTTTAATCTATCTCTTCTGGCTCTATTGCACGATGGGGAATATTACCCGCGATAGCTTCAGTGAGATCATCTCGTCGGGAGGTAATGTCGATTCGCTGGTGAAATCTTTCCTCGGCACCCGGCAGCATGGAGTGATTGAATTCTGCCTGTTGGTTTTCTCCAATTTAGCCGTGGCCAGCTCGTTCTTCGGGGTCACATTAGGCCTGTTCGATTATCTTGCCGACCTCTTTAAACTCGACAATTCACCGTCTGGTCGCCTGAAAACGATTATGCTCACCTTCCTGCCACCTACCCTGCTCTACCTGATCTTCCCGAACGGATTTATCTACGGTATTGGCGGGGCGGGATTATGCGCAACCATATGGGCAGTGATTGTCCCGGCGATCCTCGCCCTGAAAGCGAGACAAAAATTCCCGAATAAGACCTTCACCGTCTGGGGCGGCAGGGTTGTCCCCTCGCTGGTGATCCTGTTCGGGGTCGTGGTCATCGTTTGCTGGTTCGGGAATACCTTCCATTTCTTACCGCGCTTTGGCTAAATCTGCTCATCAAAAGGTGATTTCCTTGCAGGAAATCACCTTTGTCCAAATGGCAACTCGCCACTTTTCCCTTCTCCCCCTATGCTTCATGCCTGTCTTTATGGGGGTGTTATGGCTCGTTTTCTGTTTTGTAGTTTTGCGCTGGTGCTACTTTATCCATCGGGCATTGATATGTATCTGGTGGGGCTACCGCACATCGCCCGCGATCTCGGCGCCAGCGAGGCGCAGCTGCATATCGCGTTTTCGGCCTATCTCGCGGGAATGGCATCGTCAATGGTGTTTGCCGGGAAGATTGCTGACAAAGCCGGGCGGCAGCCGGTCGCCATTACCGGGGCGGTGATTTTTGCCCTGGCCTCCGTGCTGTGCTCAATCGCAGAAGAGAGTTCGCTGTTCCTGACCGGACGCTTTATCCAGGGCGTCGGCGCAGGCGGGTGCTACGTGGTGGCCTTTGCGATCCTGCGCGATACCTTAAGCGCCCAGCGCCGCGCCAAAGTGCTCTCCATGATGAATGGCATCACCTGCATTATTCCGGTGCTGGCACCGGTGGTGGGCTACCTGATCATGCTGCAGTTCCCGTGGCAGAGCCTGTTCTGGACGATGGCAGGAATGGGGATGCTGGTCTTTATCCTGTCGATCGCGGTCCTGAGAGAGACTCACCCCGGGGCGCAAAACCGGGGGCATAGCGCGTCGCTCCCGCCGGACGAGAAGCTGCTCAACCGCTTCTTTATCAGTCGGCTGCTGATTACTACTCTGAGCGTGGCGGTGATCCTCACCTATGTAAACGTTTCCCCGGTACTGCTGATGGAGACCATGGGCTTTGACCGCGGGGAGTATTCTATGGTGATGGCCTTAACCGCGCTGGTCAGTATGGCCGTCTCCTTCTCAACGCCGTTCGCTCTGAACCTCTTTAAACAGCGCACTTTGATGCTCACCTCACAGGTGCTGTTCCTGGCGGCAGGCGTACTGCTGGCGACCGCCAGTTCCAGTGCCCTGATGCTGACAGGTATCACCCTGATTTGTGCCGGGTTCTCAGTGGGCTTTGGCGTGGCGATGAGCCAGGCGCTGGGCCCGTTTGCCCTGCGCGCCGGGGTGGCAAGCTCGGTGCTGGGTATCGCTCAGGTCTGCGGCTCGTCGCTGTGGATTTGGCTGGCGGCCATCATCGGGTTGAATGCACTCAATATGCTGATCGGGGTGCTGATTGGCTGTAGCATGCTTTGCATCCTCCTCCTTTTGCTTATCCGGCCCACAGCGCACTATGAAGAAGCCCCTCAGCAGTCTCGATCTTAACCTGTTGTTGTGCCTGCAGCTTTTGCTGCAGGAACGCAGCGTCACCAAAGCCGCGAAACGGATGAACGTCACCCCGTCCGCGGTAAGTAAATCGCTGGCGAAGCTGCGCGACTGGTTTGACGATCCGCTGTTTGTGAAGACCCCGCTGGGGCTGCTGCCGACGCCGCTGACGACGAGTCTGGAGCAGGATCTGGCCGACTGGATGCAGATTGGCAACCAGATCCTCGATAAATTCCACCATGACTCCCCTGGTGGCCTGACGTTTGAGCTGGCGGCGGAAACGCCGCTGATGCTGATCCGCTTTAACACTCTGCTGGAGCAGGTAAACCAGCGTTACCCGCAGGCCACGGTGAAGATGCGCCACTGGGATTACGATTCGCTGGACGCCATTACCCGGGGAGAGGTCGATCTCGGTTTTACCGGGCGCGAAACGCACCCCCGCTCCCGGGAGCTGTTAAAGCTGATGCCGTGGTTTATCGACTACGAAATTTTGTTCAGCGATCGTCCCTGCGTCTATCTGCGCGAAGACCATCCTGCGCTGCAGGAGGAGTGGAACCTCGAGACCTTCCTGCGCTACCCGCATATCAGCATCTTCTGGGAGCGCAGCGATACCTGGGCGCTGGATGAAGTCCTGAGGGAGATGGGGCGTCCGCGCAATATCGCCATGAGCCTGCCGGGGTTCGAGCAGTCGATGTTTATGGCGGCGCAGCCGGGTCATAACTACATTGCCACCGCCCCGCATTACTGCCAACACTACAATCAACTCCACCAGCGAAAGCTGATCGCCCTGCCGATCCCCATTGATGAAGCCCAGGCCCAGAAGCTCACCGTACCCTTCACCCTGATCTGGCATAAGCGTAACAGCCACAATCCCAAAATCCTCTGGCTGAGAGAGACAATCAAGGCGCTGTACGGCCCGCCGCTGCGCTAAGACCCCTGATTTTGTCTAAGAAAATGTAAAGTTCCGCCGCAAAACTTCCCTTACCTCCATTTAGCCATTAAAACAGTAAGCGAGTTAAGCGATAATCATGTAACCGTTTAACCCGACTACTGACCATTATCATGGAGCGAAAAATGGCTACGCATTTTGCAAGAGGGAAGCTGACCGAGGGGCGGCTGGTTTCAACCAGACTCTCTTCATCCTGTTATAACGACGCGCGGAAGCTTCCAGAACATCGCCGTACACGGTTTTTGGCTTCCCGGATGCTGCTGGCTGAACTATTGTTTATGCTTTATGGCACCAGCGAGCTGCCGGACGTGATCACCGAGCCCGAGGGACGCCCGGTGTTTGCCGATCCGGAGCTTCCCCGTTTTTCCATTGCCTACGCCGGCAATATCGTGGGCCTGGCGCTGACGACTGAAGGCGATTGCGGTCTGGATATGGAGCTGCAGCGGGCATTCCGCAGCCCGGATGGATCCCACGCCCATGATATCTACCCGCTCTCCAGCAATGAGAACTTATGGGTGCGTAACCAGAACGATCCCCACGAAGCCAGAGCGCAGCTGATTACCCTGCGCCAGAGCATCCGTAAGCTTTCAGGCAATGCCAGTGATTGCGCCAGCCTGCTGCAACTGTTACCGGGCTCCGGTCGCCTGCGGGCCGCCAGAGCTGCCCAGGTTGAAGCCTTAAGCGACGCCGAAGATGTCCTGATCTGGTCTATTGCCGTTACCCCGGCCATTGAACGGCTAAAAATCTGGGAGTTCGACAGCCGCCTCGGATGGCACAGTCTGCCGGACGTCCCCGCCCGCGCGAACGAACCGGCCGCACGCCTGATGCGTCTGACCAGTCTCCCGGCGGAAAAAGCGATTATCCTCACCTGACCTTTCAAGAAGGAGTTGTGATGTCTGATACGTTAAAGGTTGTTACGTTACTGGGAAGCCTGCGCAAGGGTTCATTCAACGGGATGGTTGCCCGCACGCTGCCGAAGCTGGCGCCCGAGGGCATGGAGATTAGCGCTCTGCCGTCGATTGGCGATATTCCCCTGTATGACGCGGATGTGCAGCAGGAAGAGGGGTTCCCGGCTGCCGTAGAAGCGCTGGCGGCGCAGATCCGCGAAGCGGACGGCGTGGTGATTGTCACTCCGGAATATAACTACTCCGTGCCGGGTGGCCTGAAGAACGCCATTGACTGGCTCTCCCGCCTGCCGGACCAGCCGCTGGCAGGTAAACCGGTGCTGATCCAGACCAGCTCCATGGGGGCGATTGGCGGCGCACGCTGTCAGTATCATCTGCGCCAGATCCTGGTGTTCCTGGATGCGATGGTGATGAACAAGCCGGAGTTTATGGGCGGCGTGATTCAGAACAAGGTCGACCCGCAGACGGGTGAAGTGATTGACCAGAGCACGCTGGACCATCTGAGCGGGCAATTGAGTGCGTTTGGGAAGTATATTCAGCGGGTTAAAGCGTAGGGGGAGTTGAGGGCTGGTGCCCTCACCCCGGCCCTCTCCCACGGGGAGAGGGTGCAAACACTAAAGCCCTTTTCTTAGAAAAGGGCTTGCTGTTTGTTACGCATCAATAAACGCAATCTTCAGCACGAACAGCAGCGCAACGACCATCACGCACGGGCTTATTTCACGCCAGCGTCCGGTGCCCGCCTTCATCACGCAGTAAGAGATAAAGCCCAGCGCAATCCCTTCGGTGATGGAGAAGCTGAACGGCATCATCACCGCGGTAATAAATGCCGGAACCGCTTCGGTCAGATCGTCCCACTTCACGCGCGACAGGCTGGAGGTCATCAGCACGCCCACGTAGATCAGCGCGCCCGCGGCGGCATACGGTGGCACCATGCCCGCCAGCGGTGACAGGAAGATCACCAGCAGGAACAGCAGGCCAACCACCACAGCGGTCAGACCGGTACGGCCACCCACAGAGACCCCGGAAGAGGATTCGATGTAGGCCGTTACGGACGAGGTCCCGATAAAGGAGCCAGCTACGGAAGAGATGCTGTCCACATACAGCGCCTGCTTCATGCGTGGGAATTTGCCCTTCTCGTCCGCCAGACCGGCTTTGTCGGTCACACCGATCAGCGTCCCGGAGGAGTCAAACAGGTTCACCAGCATGAAGGAGAAGATCACCCCGGCCAGACCCAGGTTCAGCGAGCCCGCCAGATCGACATGGCCGATCACGGTTGTGACGCTCGGCGGCGCGGAGACGATGCCGCTGTACTGCACATCGCCCAGCATCCAGCCCAGCAGGGTGGTCACAATAATGGAGACCAGCACCGCCGCGTGAATGTTACGTGAGGCCAGAATCGCGATGATGAAGAAGCCCAGCACGCCCAGCAGCACGCTGTGGGAAGTTAGTTTACCGATGCTGACCAAGGTTTCCGGGTTCGCCACGATCACACCGGCGTTTTTCAGCCCCATCATGCCGATGAACAGGCCGATACCGCTGGTAATGCCCACGCGCAGGCTGACGGGAATATTAGCAATCATCCAGTAACGCACGCGGAAAATGGTCAGGATCAGCAGACCGACGGCGCCCCAGAAGATAGCGCCCATCCCCACCTGCCACGGCAGGCCCATCGCCTGAACCACCACAAAGGCGAAGAAGGCGTTGAGACCCATCGCCGGTGCCAGAGCAACCGGCAGGTTAGCGAACAGTCCCATCAGGATGCTGCCGAAGGCGGCGATCAGACAGGTCGTAACGAAGACGGCGCTGGTATCCATGCCAGCAACGCCCAGAATTTGCGGGTTCACGAAAACGATATAGACCATCGTCAGGAAGGTGGTGAAACCGGCGATCACTTCGGTGCGTGCCGTCGTGCCGTGTTCGCGCAGTTTAAACACGCGCTCAAGCAAACCCGCGCCAGAAGACTGGGTAGTGTGTTGTTGACTCATCATCTATTTCCGAACAAGGAGGGAAAATTCGTCGCTATCCTATACCAAAATGCGACAATAGGCGCGGTTGAGAGGTACTTTTTTTCATTGAATTTGCTTATACGGCAACGATTGCGTCTCAACGTAATGCAGTACGTAAACGTTAAACTTGTTAAGAAAGGGAAATGCATGTCTCAGATTGAAGCGGTATTTTTCGACTGCGACGGTACGCTGGTCGACAGTGAGGTCATCTGTTCCCGGGCGTATGTCACCATGTTCCAGGAATTTGGTATCACGCTCGATCTCGAAGAGACGTTCAAACGCTTTAAGGGCGTGAAGCTCTACGAAATCATCGACATTATTAACGCCGAACACGGCGTCAGCCTCGCGAAAGCGGATCTGGAGCCTGTTTACCGCGCCGAGGTCGCACGCCTCTTCGACTCCGAACTGGAGACGATCGCCGGGGCCAGCGCCTTGCTGGATTCAATGGCGGTGCCGATGTGCGTGGTCTCTAACGGTCCGGTAAGCAAAATGCAGCACTCCCTTGGCAAGCTGCAGATGCTGCACCATTTCCCGGAAAAACTGTTTAGCGGCTACGATATTCAGCGCTGGAAACCCGATCCGGCCATGATGTTCCATGCCGCGAAAGCGATGAACGTCAACGTGGAGAACTGCGTGCTGGTGGATGACTCCAGCGCAGGCGCGCAGGCGGGGATCGCCGCAGGCATGGAGGTGTTTTACTTCTGCGCCGATCCGCACAACCCGCCGCTCGACCATCCGAAGGTGACCACCTTTACCGATCTGGCCCAGTTGCCGGAAATGTGGAAAGCGCGCGGCTGGCACCTTACCCGCTAAAACGGATAAGCCGTAAAGCGACTCGCTTTACGGCTTTTTGCTATTTAAACAGCTTCTGGACGAATTCCGCATAGGCCGGTCGCCAGACATCCATCTCATGGTTCAGGCCCGGATATTCGTGATAATCGAATTTGATCTGGCGTTGCTCAAGCTCCTGCTTCAACCCGGCGATATCCTTGCCTGTCACTGCATCTTTCTCGCCCACCACGACGGTGAAATTGCGTAGCTGTTTATTGATGGCCTGCGGATCGTTGAGCCGCGCGCTGACGCCCGCATCCGGCACCGTAGTAGTGGTAACGCCGCTAAAGGTAGCCAGCCAGCCAAAGCGTTCAAGATGGTTCATCCCGGAGACCAGCGCCTGATAGCCGCCCTGGGACAGCCCCGCCAGCGCCCGTCCTTCGGCATCGTCACGCACGTTAAACCGCTGGCTTACCAGCGGAATGATGTCGTTCATTAGCTCCCGGTCGGCAGCCTGGGCATTCAACGGATAGAAGGCCTTACGTCGCTCGTTAGGCACGAAGGTTTCAGGAACAATGCCCGCGGCATCGGTTTCCGTATCCGGCACCACCACCAGCATCGGCGCAATTTTTCCGGCCGCGAGCAGGTTATCCATGATCTGCGCGATACGCCCCTGATCGATAGCCGAACGCCCGGTATCACCAAAGCCATGATAGAAATAGAGCACCGGCAGCGGTTTTCCCTGTCCGTTGTAGCCCGGCGGCGTCCAGACGAATAGCTGACGCTCCGATTTCAGCGCAGCCGAATGATAGGTCAGGGTAATCAGATCCCCGTGCGGGACCGGATTAATATCCAGAAGACTGCCCGGCACCAGCACCATGCTGGTGTTCACCTGCCGCTGCGGCTTGGTCATCGCCGTGCCGGTATCAATGCTGCGCACACCGTCGACGTTGAAGAAATATTCATACAGATTGGGCTGCATCACCGGACCTCGCCAGCTCCAGAGACCTGAGGCGTCTTTGGTCATTGGATGGATATTTTCCGGGGTCGGGACCCCCACCACCACCGAGACGCTTTTCGCCGCCGGGGCGAAGTAGCGGTACGTCACCGTATTGTCGGCATTCACCTGCGTGACATACTGGCTCAGCGGGTGAGCGGGATCCGGGGCGGCGGGGAGATCTGCCGCGAACGCCGGATGTCCGAGAGATAAACAGAGTGTAATAACGGATAACGCGGTATTCATTCGTTTCATTAATAGTGTCCTTATATGCGATCCGGTTACCACCAGATTTCAGCCTGCGCGCCAATGGCAAACTGATCCTTTTTTTGGTCTTCGAAGGTGAAATTATCTAATTCCGTCTCTTCGGCTTTAATATAGGTTCCATAAAAACGCAGTTCCGGGCGCGAGGTCAACATACTGGTATTCACTTTGAAGGTATGGAACAGCGTGGTTTTATAACCTGACTCATAATATTTCTTGCCGATCGGGTCGGTGTTCTGCTGTTTGAAATAACCCAACTCCACACCCGTCTGATTATATTGATCCCAGATATACGCCGGGCGCACTACGGTACGAATGGATTCGAAATCGGAATGGGCCCCGGTTTCATAGCTGTAAACGTCATTCCCGAAAGAGTAGACCAGCGCACTGGCCATGATCACGTCATCCCGCAGATACATCTCTCCCTGCGAGGTCACGCGCACCGCCGTCCCGTTGGTATGATCGCCATAATAGCGGCCGTTGGAGGTGGTAAACGGGCTGGAGCCGGCATAGCGCGAGAAGCTGCTGGCAATAGAGTTATTTGCCAGCAGGACGGAAAACTCGTTGAATCCACCGCCATCCAGTTTTTGCGTTAAGGTGGTGCCCACCATCCAGGTATCTTTCCACGGATAATAGCCGTTGTAGTCCTGGTTATACTTTTCGCTTGAGCTTTGGTTGGCCGCGACATAGCGCCCGCTGAGCATCAGCGAGGCCTTATCCCACACCGGCAGCGCTTTATAACGCAGGTCGATGGTGTTGGTATTCAGCTGCTGCTTGTTTTTGAGCTGACGGTCATAGTCGTCCACATCTTCACGCACCAGCGCAATATCCACCTTGCCGGGCCCCACTTTCCAGTTTTCCAGCCCGACGCCCGCAGCGGCATCCGTGCGTTGGGTTTTCCAGTCCAGCATCTGGATTTCGATTTTTGGCGCGCCGTGCTTCCCGACCCAGAAATCCGCCTCCGGGGCAAACGGCAGGAAGCCCTGGGTGGTGACGTACATATCGGAGAACTGCAGATAGTTCTCCCCGCCCGCGTTATCGCCAAACCAGCCGGTGGAGTACTGCTGGCCCACGTTGCCATCCAGCATCACAATGGCATCGACGCGTTTATTGCCTTCGTTGTAGACCCGCTGCTTAAGCTGCAAATCGAACCAGCCAGAATATTCGTTGCCGAATCGTCCGAGGGATCCAATTGCCCAGGATTTCGGCGCACCATGGGATGCCGTGCCCCAGCCGGAGCGGAAATAGCCGTTATAGCTAAAGCCAATTTCATCCTTCACGAATTTACTAAAGTCTTTCATGGTGACGGAGGAATAAACCTCCCCGGTAGTGGCCTCCCCCGTTTTGACCAGCACGGCAGCTGGTTTTTTCGCCGGGGTGGCGGCCTGGGTTTTGACGATCTCCTTATCCTTATACTGCTGGAGCTCTGCCTGGGTCTCTTTTAACGCCTTTTCCAGCAATTCGAGGCGCTGCTCTACCGTTAATGACGCAGACCCGGCATGACCGAGAGGTGCCATCATTAAAATAGCCGAGGTAATAAGGGTTCTCCTGAACATAATATTAGTCCCTGTTAATTTATCTTTTAAAATAAAAAAACCTGAAAGCGATTAACCTCCGTAAGGAGATAATCACTTTCAGGTTTTGCCCGCGTAATAGCGGTAACAATCCAGTTTTGCTTAATAACGTTATTAGCGTATTAAGGTGTTTCAGTTGCTCACGTTAATAACGGGATGTTTTAGGGTAGAAGAGAAAAGAAAACAACCGGGAAAAGAGTGAAGTGTGACTGACGGCAATATTATTACGCAGCGATACGGTGAGTTATTCGCAGAGAAAATAGTTTGATATTTAAATATAACGCCAGCAAAGCTGGCGTCAGAGAAAAATTACTCTTTTGGATCGCTACCCGCGAGCATTTTGTCCAGCTCATCCCCGCCAACGTGACGGAAATCCTGGCCCTTCACGAAGTAGAAGATGTATTCGCAGATGTTCTGGCAACGGTCACCGATGCGTTCGATAGAGCGGGCGCAGAACAGGGCGGTCAGAACGCTTGGGATGGTGCGCGTATCTTCCATCATGTAGGTCATCAGCTGACGTACAATGCCTTCGTACTCCTGGTCGACCTTCTTGTCTTCACGGTAGATACGCACAGCCTCATCCAGATCCATACGCGCAAAGGCATCCAGCACGTCGTGCAGCATCTGCACGGTGTGGCGCCCCAGCGACTCCAGGCTCACCAGCAGCGGCTGGTGCTGATGGGAGAACTTCTCCAGCGCGGTGCGGCAGATCTTGTCCGCCACGTCGCCAATACGTTCCAGCTCGGCGATGGTTTTGATGATCGCCATCACCAGACGCAGGTCGCTCGCCGTTGGCTGACGCTTGGCGATGATGCGCACGCAGGCTTCGTCGATCGCCACTTCCATCATATTGACGTGTTTGTCGCCTTCCACCACGCGCTTCGCCAGCTCGCTGTCCTGGTTATGCATTGCGGTGATCGCGTCAGAAAGCTGCTGCTCGACCATTCCGCCCATGGTCATCACCTGGGTGCGGATGCTTTCCAGCTCTGCGTTGAACTGGCCAGAAATGTGTTTATTAAGATTGAGATTATCCATTGCGCCCTCCTGAATCAGCCGTAGCGTCCGGTGATGTAGTCTTCTGTTTGTTTCTTCGCGGGCTTGGTGAACAGATCGTCCGTGTTGCTGAACTCAATCAACTCGCCCAGGTACATAAACGCCGTGTGGTCTGAACAACGCGCGGCCTGCTGCATGTTGTGGGTGACGATCACTACGGTGTAATCCTGTTTTAACTCAGTGATCAGCTCTTCGATACGGCCAGTAGAGATCGGATCCAGCGCTGAGCACGGTTCATCCAGCAATAACACTTCCGGGCGAATGGCGATACCACGCGCAATGCACAGACGCTGCTGCTGACCACCGGAGAGAGAGTATCCGCTCTGGTGAAGTTTATCTTTGGTTTCGTTCCATAATGCGGCCTTGGTCAAGGCCCACTGCACGCGCTCGTCCATATCGGCACGGGAGAGCTTCTCAAACAGGCGCACGCCAAAGGCGATATTGTCATAAATGGACATCGGGAACGGCGTCGGTTTCTGGAACACCATGCCCACTTTGGCACGCAGCAGGGCGATATCCTGGGTATTGGTCAGGATGTTATCGCCATCGAGCAGGATTTCGCCTTCGGCGCGCTGCTCCGGATAGAGTGAATACATTTTGTTAAAGGTACGCAGCAGCGTGGATTTTCCACAGCCCGACGGACCGATAAATGCCGTGACCTGGTTTTTAGCAATATCCAGGTTGATGTTTTTCAGGGCATGGAACTTGCCGTAGTAGAAGTTCAGATCACGAACCGAAAGGATCCCCGGGGCAGTATCGACCATACTCATTGACTCATTTCCTCATCCGGCGCCGCAGCGTGCCACGCCGTCAATAATTAACCGTGTTTCTTCTTCGCGAAAATAACGCGCGCCAGAATGTTCAGTAACAGTACGCACAGGGTAATAATCAGTACCCCGGCCCAGGCCAGTGACTGCCATTCGGCAAACGGGCTCATCGCAAATTTAAAGATGGTGACCGGCAGGTTGGCGATCGGCTGCATCATGTCCGTGCTCCAGAACTGGTTGGAGAGGGCGGTAAAGAGCAGCGGTGCGGTTTCACCGGCAATACGGGCCACGGCCAGCAGGACGCCGGTCAGGATCCCGGAGATGGAGGCCTTCAGGGTGATGGCAGAAATCATCTTCCACTTCGGCGTGCCCAGCGCGTAGGCCGCTTCACGCAGGCTGTCCGGCACCAGTTTCAGCATGTTCTCGGTGGTACGGATGACGATCGGCACCTGCAGCAGCGCCAGCGCAATCACCCCAGCCCAGCCGGAGAAGTGCTCCATCTGCGCCACCACGATGGTGTAGACAAACAGACCGACCACAATCGACGGGGCAGAGAGCAGAATGTCGTTGATGAAGCGGATCACTTCCGAAATCCAGGATTTACGGCCGTACTCCGCCAGGTAGATCCCCGCCATGATGCCGAGAGGGGTACCGAACACGGTCGCCCACAGGATCAGCAGGCCGCTGCCCGCCAGGGCGTTCGCCAGACCACCGCCCGCCGTATTTGGCGGCGGGGTCATCTCGGTGAACAACGCCAGCGACATGCCGTCGATACCGCGCGTTACCGTGGAGAACAGGATCCAGATCAGCCAGAACAGACCAAAGGCCATCGTTGCCATCGAGAGCGTCAACGCGAGGCGGTTCTTCATGCGGCGCTTCGCCTGCATTTTGCGGCGTGATTCCGCCAGCTCCACGGTGTTTTGCATTTCGAGCGTTGCCATTAGCGTGCCCCCTCATTTTTCGCCAGGCGCATGATCATCACTTTGGAGATCGCCAGAACGATGAAGGTAATAACAAACAGGATTAAGCCCAGTTCCATCAACGCGGCAACGTGCAGGCCCGATTCCGCTTCAGCGAATTCGTTAGCCAGCGCCGAGGTGATGCTGTTGCCCGGCATGTAGAGCGAGGCGCTATCGAGCTGGTAGGTGTTACCGATGATAAAGGTCACGGCCATGGTTTCACCCAGCGCACGACCCAGACCCAGCATTACACCGCCAATCACCCCATTTTTGGTAAATGGCAGGACGATGCGCCAGATCACTTCCCAGGTGGTGCAGCCGATGCCGTAGGCCGACTCTTTCATCATCACCGGGGTCTGTTCGAAGACATCGCGCATTACCGCCGCGATGTACGGAATAATCATGATGGCGAGGATGACGCCTGCGGCCAGGATCCCGATACCGAACGCCGGACCGGAGAAGAGCGCGCCGACAAAGGGAATATTCGACAGGACGTTGCCCACCGGCTCCTGAAAGTATGTCGCGAACAGCGGGGCAAAAATAAACAGGCCCCACATGCCGTAAACGATACTCGGGATTGCCGCCAGTAGCTCAATGGCAATACCCAGCGGACGCTTCAGCCAGTTCGGTGCCAGCTCCGTCAGGAACAGGGCGATACCGAAGCTCACCGGCACGGCAATCAGCAGGGCGATAAAGGAGGTCACCAGCGTGCCGTAAATCGGCACCAGCGCACCGTAGATATCGTTCGGGGCATCCCACTCTTTGGTCCACAGGAAGGAGAAACCAAATTTCTGGATGCTCGGCCACGAGGAGAAAATCAGAGACACGATAATGCCGCCCAGCAGCAATAGCACAATCAGCGCAGCCAGTCTTACCAGCGCGCTGAAAATCATGTCACCTTTTTTACCCGGAGGGTTAAATGCAGGCTTGGTTGCAGCCATAAATTACTCTTCTGTTTGAGACGTTTCACGAAAGTTAGCGGGTAAGCTCACGCCACCCGCCATCTTCGTCAAAAATATCCTGTTAGTACAGCGCTTTACCGCTGCTGTCTTTCACGTTGGTTTTCCATGCAGCACGAATCTGCTCAACCACGCTGTCCGGCAGGCTGGCGTAATCCAGGTCATTAGCCTGTTTGCCGCCATTTTTGTATGCCCAGTCGAAGAACTTCAGCACTTCAGCGCCCTGCTCTGGCTTCTTCTGATCTTTGTGGACCAGGATGAAGGTGGTAGAGGTAATTGGCCAGGCTTCATCACCTTTCTGGTTGGTCAGATCCTGTGCGAAGGATTTGCTCCAGTCAGCGCCTTTGGCAGCATTAGCAAAGTTCTCTTCGGTCGGGCTAACCGGTTTGCCATCAGCAGAAATCAGCTTGGTGTACGCCAGGTTGTTCTGCTTGGCGTAAGCGTATTCTACATAGCCGATTGAGCCAGGCAGACGCTGTACGAAGGCCGCGATACCGTCGTTACCTTTACCGCCCAGGCCGGTCGGCCAGTTCACGGTAGAGCCGGAACCCACTTTGGATTTCCACTCTTCATTCACTTTCGCCAGGTAGCTGGTGAAGACGAAGGAGGTACCGGAGCCGTCAGCACGACGAACCACAGCGATGTTCTGCGAAGGCAGTTTCACGCCCGGGTTCAGTTTGGTGATGGCTTCGTCATCCCATTTTTTGATTTTGCCGAGGTAGATATCACCCAGGGTTTTGCCATCCAGCACCAGCTCGCCGGACTTCAGGCCAGGGATATTCACGGCCAGCACAACACCACCGATAACGGTCGGGAACTGGAACAGGCCTTCCTGCGTCAGTTTTTCATCCGACAGCGGCGCATCAGATGCACCGAAATCAACGGTATTTGCGGTAATTTGTTTAACGCCACCGGAGGAGCCGATACCCTGGTAGTTCACCTTGTTACCAGTCTCTTTCTGGTAGGTATCAGCCCATTTGGCATACACCGGCGCAGGGAAGGTTGCACCAGCGCCAGTCAGGCTTGCCTCTGCGAATACAGAGAACGCGCTCATCGATAAGGTCGCGGCGACAACAGTTGCGACAGTGGTACGCATAACTTTCATAATGTCTCCTGCAAGATTTTCGTAAATCGTTGTTTAGTGGCTACGATGAGCAAAATAGGACAAACAGGTGACAGAGAAATGTACGAATTATGACAGTTTTATGACAGCCACAATTTCGCTTAAAGAAAATCAGAATAACTCTTTATTATCAGTGATTTGATAGGCTTTATGACACTATGATTTCAGAAAAATTTTCTTTCTGTGACACTGAAAAAATAGCTGAAGATGACAGTTTGTCATTTAAAAACGCGGATAAAAAAGCTCCACCCGAAGGTGGAGCTGGAGGGGTTATTCTACGGTAACGGACTTCGCCAGGTTACGCGGCTGGTCAACGTCGGTACCTTTAATCAACGCGACGTGATACGCCAGCAGCTGCAGCGGTACGGTATAGAAGATTGGCGCGATCACCTCTTCCACATGCGGCATCTCGATGATGTGCATGTTGTCGCTGCTGACGAAACCGGCATCTTTATCAGCGAAGACAAACAGAACACCGCCACGGGCGCGGACTTCTTCGATGTTGGATTTCAGTTTTTCCAGCAGTTCGTTGTTAGGTGCCACCACGATCACCGGCATATCCGCATCGATCAGCGCCAGCGGGCCGTGTTTCAGCTCGCCTGCAGCGTAAGCTTCCGCATGGATGTAGGAGATCTCTTTCAGCTTCAGCGCGCCTTCCAGCGCGATCGGGTACTGATCGCCACGGCCAAGGAACAGGGCGTGATGTTTGTCAGAGAAGGCTTCCGCCAAGGCTTCAATGCGTTTGTCCTGAGAGAGCATCTGCTCAATGCGGCTCGGCAGCGCCTGCAGGCCGTGCACGATGTCATGCTCAACAGAAGCATCCGCCCCTTTCAGACGGGCCAGTTTCGCCACCAGCATCAGCAGGACCGTCAGCTGAGTGGTGAACGCTTTGGTTGAGGCCACGCCGATTTCGGTGCCGGCGTTGGTCATCAGCGCCAGATCGGATTCACGCACCAGCGAGGAGCCCGGCACGTTACAGATCGCCAGCGAACCGAGGTAACCCAGCTCTTTGGACAGACGCAGCGCCGCCAGGGTGTCGGCGGTTTCACCGGACTGCGACAGGGTGATCATCAGGCTGTTACGGCGCACGGCCGATTTGCGATAGCGGAATTCAGAGGCGATTTCGACGTCGCATGGCACACCGGCCAGGGCTTCAAACCAGTAGCGGGAGACCATACCGGAGTTGTAGGAGGTGCCGCAGGCCACGATCTGAATATGCTCGACGTTAGCCAGCATCTCGTTGGCGTTAGCCCCCAGCTCGCTCAGATCCACCTCGCCGTGGCTGATGCGCCCGGTCAGGGTGTTTTTGATGGCGTTTGGCTGCTCGTAGATCTCTTTCTGCATGTAGTGACGGTAAGCACCTTTGTCACCCGCGTCGTACTGCAGGCTGGATTCGATATCCTGACGCTTCACCGGCGCACCAGATTTATCAAACAGTTTCACGTCGCGGCGGGTCACTTCGGCAATATCGCCCTCTTCCATGAAGATAAAGCGACGGGTCACCGGCAGCAGCGCCAGCTGATCGGAAGCGATAAAGTTCTCGCCCATTCCCAGACCAATCACCATCGGGCTGCCCGAACGGGCTGCCAGCAGGGTGGATGGATCGCGGCTGTCCATGATCACCGTGCCGTAGGCACCGCGCAGCTGTGGGATGGCACGCAGTACGGCTTCACGCAGCGAACCGCCCTGCTCCAGCTCCCAGTGAACCAGGTGAGCGATCACTTCGGTGTCGGTTTCTGACACGAAGGTATACCCGCGTTCAGTCAGCGCTTCGCGCAGCGGCTCGTGGTTTTCGATGATGCCGTTATGCACCACCACAATGTGTTCAGAGACATGCGGGTGCGCGTTGCCTTCAGAAGGTTCACCGTGGGTCGCCCAACGGGTATGGGCAATGCCTGTGCCGCCGTGCAACGGGGTTTCTTCCGCGGCCTGCGACAGCATGTTTACTTTACCGAGGCGACGCAGGCGGGTCATGTGCCCTTCTGCATCGACCACTGCCAGACCGGCAGAGTCATAACCACGGTATTCCAGACGACGTAACCCTTCGAGAAGGATTTCAGCAATATCACGCTGCGCGACTGCGCCAACAATTCCACACATAGTTTTAGATTCCGAATAGAGGCTTTCGCCTGCGTTGTCGCTGACCTGTATGTGCCCTTTTTGGGCGCCCCGAGCCTTGTAGAGAGTGGGGTTATATTTTTAGAGACTGCCTTTGGGCGGGGGATTATGTTATCCCCTCAACCCGGACCTCTCCCCAAAGGGGCGAGGGATAAATCGGTTACTTCTTCTTCACCGGGCGTTTCCAGCCCTGCTTCTGCACCTGCGGCACGCGGCTGATCACCAGCTCGTTTTCGGCCACATTGCGCGTCACGGTCGTGCCTGCGGCAATGGTGACGCCTTTGCCGATGGTCACCGGTGCCACCAGCTGCGAATCGGAGCCGACAAACACGTCATCGCCAATAATGGTTTTAAACTTGTTCGCGCCATCGTAGTTGCAGGTGATGGTCCCGGCGCCGATATTCACGTTATCGCCGATCTCTGCATCGCCCAGGTAAGTCAGATGCCCTGCTTTAGAGCCCTTGCCCAGACGCGCTTTTTTCATTTCGACGAAGTTGCCGACGTGGGCACCTTCCAGCAGTTCAGCACCTGGACGCAGACGGGCGAACGGCCCGATGGTGCAGGCGGCTTCCAAGTGGGCATCTTCCACCACGCTGTAAGGGCTGATTTCGCAGTCGTCGCCAATCACGCTGTTTTTGATCACGCAACCGGTGCCAATTTTGACGCGGTTACCCAGCGTTACGTTGCCTTCCAGAATAACGTTAGTATCGATCTCGACGTCGCGCCCGTGATTGAGCACCCCACGCAGATCGAAACGTGACGGATCGCGCAGCATCACGCCTGCCAGCAGCAGTTTATCTGCCTGCTCGGACTGATAGATACGCTCAAGACGGGAGAGCTGGAGGCGGTTATTCACGCCGTCCGTTTCGCTGATGCGCGCCGGATGAACGGCGGCAATCTCACGCCCTTCCTGATACGCCATCGCGATGATATCGGTGATGTAGAATTCGCCCTGCGCATTGTTGTTGTTCAGCTGCGACAGCCAGCGCTTCATGTCTGCGCCATTGGCGATCAGAATCCCGGTGTTAATTTCCTGAATTTCACGCTGCGCATCGGTGGCATCTTTATGCTCAACAATGCCCGTCACTTTGCCGTTTTCACGGGTGATACGGCCATAGCCGGACGGATCGTCCAGCTTAACGGTCAGCAGACCAATCCCGCCCTGCGGCTTCGCGGCACGCAGGCGAGCCAGCGTCTCCACGGAGATCAGCGGTACGTCGCCGTAGAGCATCAGGATATCTTCGTCATCAGAGAAAAACGGCGCCGCCTGCTGCATGGCATGCCCGGTACCCAGCTGTTCTGCCTGCAGTACCCAGTTGAGCTTGTCATCACGCAGCGTCTGCTTCAGCAGATCGCCACCGTGGCCATAGACCAGGTGAACCTGGCTCGCGCCCATTTCATTAGCGGCATCAATGACATGCTGCACCATCGCTTTCCCTGCCAGGGTGTGCAGCACTTTTGGAAGATCGGAATACATGCGGGTGCCTTTGCCTGCGGCAAGAATGACCACGCTCATTGCGTTGTTCAACATACACGTCCTGACTGTAATTTGAGTGAAAAGTAAAACCCTTTGGCGTTGAAAATTCTACATATTTTGCGCCATAAAATGGAGAGGTGGTAAAACGCACAACCTCGCCGGTCTCGGGCTGTTTAAAGGTTCTTTTTACAGCAGAATAGAGGACTTTGCTTATGGAATATAGCGCCCTTTAGAGAAGTCTCCAGTCCGCACAACATGTTAGCTATTCTTTCGCTTCATGAATAAAGGCCTCAATAAGCAAAACACTGTTTTAATTATTGAAATATGTGACGTACAAAAAAGAAACACCGTTTTATTCTGATGATAATGGCGCTCAATTATTATTCAGGAGAATAAGATGAAGTCTAAAATACCTCTGGCCCTGATGATGTGTAGCGCTTTTTCCGCAACGGCCACCGAACAGCCCCATGTCTGGAAAGCCATTGCGTTTGGGCAATCCACGGATGTGAATTTTTCTTCCAACGTGCTGCCCGAAAAAATTGGCGTCAATGATGTCACTATCGACGGGAAAAAGCTCACGCCGCAGGAGAGCGCCGACCTGACAAAAGCGATCACGGTGGAGAGCCGTGGCGGCAAAATTGCCAACTCCCACGACGGGCTAACTTTCTTCTATACCGAACTGCCGGCGAGCGAGAACTTCGTCCTGCAGGCCAACATCCGGGTGGATCAGTTTGGACCGGAGAATGGCGCAAAACCTGCCGCGCAGGAAGGCGCCGGGCTGCTGGTGCGGGATGTCCTCGGTAACCCACGTCAGGCGCCGCTGAAAACCGGTTATGAAGAGTTCCCTGCGGCATCAAACCTGGTGATGAACGCCATTATGACCCAGGATAAAAAAGATCATCAGCGGGTGAAAATGCAGGCCATCACCCGGGAGGGGATCAGCCATCCGTGGGGAGATGCCGGGGCGGCCATTAAAAAACAGAGTTACAAAGAAGAAGTCGATCTGAGCCAGACCCCGGCGTTTCGCCTCAAACTCCAGCGCACGGACGATGGCTTTATTACCGCCTGGGCCCCGCTGGACAGCGACAGCTGGGTGAGCAAGAGCGTGCCGCGCGCGGATCTGATTTCGGTGCAAAACCCGGATCGCTACTACGTCGGCTTCTTCGCATCCCGGAATGCCAAAATCACGGTGACCAACGCCTCGCTGACCACCAGCCCCGCCCATACCGTGTCTTCGCCGCCATGGCAGGCAGAGCCGCTGCCGGTCGTGGTGCAGCTGGCTTCCGGGAACGTCAGCGCTTCCGGGGATTATCTGCTGCAGGCGCGCGCCAATGAGGACGGGGTATTCAGCGTCCGGCAAAACGAAGTGGTGATCGGTAATGAGAAAACGGTAAAAGCGGGGGAGATGTACACCCTGCCCGCCCGTCTTGAGCAGACCAGCACCTTTACGGTGGCCTTTACCCCGTCTCAGGGCACCCCGGTGAACCAGCAGCTCACCGTGGAACGCGTTGCAGACAGGGACACGGCGCTTCTGTATGCCGCCCCGGACGGCAAAGCGGAGGCGAAAGGTACCGCCGATGCGCCGCTGGATCTCGCCACCGCCATCACGCTGCTGGCCCCCGGCGGTAAGCTGGTGCTGAAAAGCGGCGATTATTCACGCAGCGAGATCCCGCTCTCGGCCAGCGGCAGCCGCGACAAGCTCAAAACGCTTCAGGCTGAAGGTAAGGTGGTGATCCGCGGTCTGCTGCTCGACGCCAGCTACTGGCATATCCAGGATATCGACGTTACGGAGAAAAGCTTGCGCGTTCAGGGTAGCCATAACCTGATCGAGCGCGTCAAAGCGTACCGTAATGACGACACCGGGATCCAGATCTCCTCTCCTGAGAAGATTGGTCGTCCGTTATGGGCAAGCTATAACCGGGTGGTGGATTCTGAATCCTGGGCCAACGAAGATCCCGGCAAGATTAACGCCGATGGCTTCGCGGTGAAGATGCGGGTAGGTGACGGCAACCGGCTGGTGAACTGCTATGCCCACGACAATATCGATGACGGTTTCGACCTGTTCAACAAGATTGAAGATGGTGCCAACGGCGTGGTGGTGATCGAGAATTCGGTTGCCAGCAACAATACCAGTAACGGCTTCAAGCTCGGCGGGGAAGGGCAGCCTGTGGCGCATCAGATCCGCAACAGTAAAGCCACCGGCAATCATCTGGACGGTTTCACCGATAACTTTAACCCGGGCAAGCTGGTAGTGGAGAACAACCTGGCGGTGGATAACCAGCGCTTTAACTACATCTTCCGCCCGAGCCCGTACGGAGACGTCACAACCCAGGGGACCTTTACCGGCAACGTGTCAGTTCGTCATCAGCCAGGGCAGTACGATGATGCAGTGGTGGGGATGATCGATAATACGAACTATTTTATCGCGAAGGGTAAAAGCGTGAATGCGGACGGGAAGGAACTGGATATGGCGCAGGTAAAAACGGAGTAACCAGGGAGGCGCTTCGCTTATCACACAAGGGTAAGCGTGGCGCCGCCCGGCAGGTCAGCAATTACAGGTTGAACGTACCGAAAGAGACGTTCATGTTGCTGAAGAGGGCGATGATTTTGTTGATGGTTTTCATGATGGCATCCTGATGTTTTTGAAGTTCAGTTATGTGACATACATCACAAAACGGAGTCTACTCCTCAACATTTTGCCGATCAATCATTTTGTGAGATAAATCACAAAATAATAAAACATCGTTTTGATTTCAGATTTAGTGAAACGAAACCATAAAAAAAGCCAGCCTGGAGTCCAGACTGGCTTTCGTGCTTTCAAGCCGGTGTTACATCGCTTTTTTGGTCAACTCGATAACGCGCAGTTTCGCGATCGCTTTGGCCAGCTCTGCAGACGCCTGAGCGTAATCCACGTCGCCATGAGAGCTCTTAATGTGCTCTTCTGCTTTACGCTTCGCTTCCAGAGCTCGCGCTTCGTCGAGATCCTGGCCACGAATTGCGGTATCAGCCAGTACGGTCACGCTGCCAGGTTGCACTTCAATCATGCCCCCGGACAGATAGATAAACTCTTCATGACCGAACTGTTTAACGATGCGGATCATACCAGGCTTAATGGCGGTGAGCAGCGGGGCGTGACCCGGGAAAATACCCAGTTCACCTTCGCTACCCGTTACCTGGATTTTCTCGACCAGACCAGAGAACATTTGTTGCTCTGCGCTGACGACGTCCAGGTGGTAAGTCATTGCCATATCACCCTCCGATTAAGGCGTTAAAGTTTTTTGGCTTTTTCCACGGCTTCGTCGATGGAACCCACCATATAGAACGCCTGCTCCGGCAGGTGATCGTATTCGCCTTCCATGATGCCTTTAAAGCCACGGATGGTGTCTTTCAGCGCAACGTATTTGCCCGGGGAACCGGTAAATACTTCTGCTACGAAGAACGGCTGGGACAGGAAGCGCTGGATCTTACGTGCGCGTGCTACCACCAGTTTGTCTTCTTCAGACAGTTCATCCATACCCAGGATGGCGATGATGTCTTTCAGTTCCTGATAACGCTGCAGCAGGGACTGTACGCCACGCGCGGTGTCGTAGTGTTCCTGACCAACAACCAGTGGATCCAGCTGACGGCTGGTGGAGTCCAGCGGGTCAACGGCCGGGTAGATACCCAGAGACGCGATCTGACGGCTCAGTACCACGGTTGCATCTAAGTGAGCAAAGGTGGTGGCTGGTGATGGGTCAGTCAAGTCATCCGCAGGTACGTATACCGCCTGAACGGAGGTGATAGAACCGGTTTTGGTAGAGGTGATACGTTCCTGCAGAACACCCATCTCTTCCGCCAGGGTCGGCTGGTAGCCTACCGCTGATGGCATACGACCCAGCAGTGCGGATACTTCCGTACCGGCCAGGGTGTAACGGTAGATGTTGTCAACGAACAGCAGTACGTCACGACCTTCGTCACGGAACTTCTCAGCCATAGTCAGGCCGGTCAGCGCAACGCGCAGACGGTTTCCTGGTGGCTCGTTCATCTGGCCGTAAACCAGGGATACTTTGTCCAGAACGTTGGAGTCGGTCATTTCGTGGTAGAAGTCGTTACCCTCACGAGTACGCTCACCCACGCCTGCAAACACGGAGTAACCGGAGTGCTCGATCGCGATGTTACGGATCAGCTCCATCATGTTTACGGTTTTACCCACACCCGCACCGCCGAACAGACCAACTTTACCGCCCTTCGCGAACGGACACATCAGGTCGATAACTTTGATGCCGGTTTCCAGCAGTTCCTGAGAGCTGGACAGCTCTTCATAGGAAGGTGCTGAACGGTGAATAGCCCAACGCTCTTCTTCGCCGATATCGCCTTTCATGTCGATCGGCTGACCCAGGACGTTCATGATACGACCCAGGGTTGCTTTACCTACTGGTACTTCGATTGGGTGCTCGAGATCTTTTACATCCAGACCACGACGCAGACCGTCGGAAGAACCCATGGCGATGGTACGCACGATACCACCACCGAGCTGCTGCTGAACTTCCAGCACCAGCTGCTCATTACCATTCTGAACCTCAAGAGCATCGTACACGCGCGGTACGGCATCCTGAGGGAATTCGACGTCAACCACGGCGCCGATTACCTGGACAATTTTTCCAGTAGCCATCTTGAATCCTCTACGAATTAACCTGGTTATACCGCGGATGCACCACCGACGATCTCGGTGAGTTCCTGAGTAATGCTGGCCTGACGAGCTTTGTTGTATACCAACTGCAGCTCTTTAATCAGGCTGCCGCCATTGTCGGTCGCGGCTTTCATCGCCACCATACGTGCGGCCTGCTCGCTGGCCAGGTTTTCTACCACACCCTGATAAACCTGGGATTCAACGTAACGACGCAGCAGGGTATCCAGCAGCGGTTTCGGATCGGGTTCATACAGGTAATCCCAGGATTTATGCTTCAACTCAGCATCGTCTGATGCCGGTAACGGCAGCAGCTGCGTGAGGGTCGGAACCTGAGACATGGTGTTAATAAATTTGTTGTTTACAACGTACAACCTGTCCAGACGGCCTTCATCAAAGGCCTGCAACATCACTTTTACCGGGCCGATCAGTTCGGACAGGGATGGGTTATCACCCATACCGGTCACCTGGGCGACAATGTTGCCGCCTACGGAATTAAAGAAAGAGACGCCTTTAGAGCCGATCATCGCGATTTCGCTCTGAACGCCTTTATCAGACCAGACTTTCATATCCGCCAGCAGCTTTTTGAACAGGTTAATGTTCAAGCCACCGCACAAACCACGGTCGGTCGACACCACCAGGTAGCCCACGCGCTTAACGTCGCGTTCTTCCAGGTAAGGATGCTTATATTCCAGATTACCGCTCGCAAGGTGACCAATCACTTTGCGCATGGTATCTGCATAAGGACGGCTGGCCGCCATGCGTTCCTGCGATTTACGCATTTTGGACGCGGCGACCATTTCCATCGCTTTAGTGATCTTTTGCGTGTTCTGGACGCTTGCGATCTTACTACGTATCTCTTTTGCGCCGGCCATGAGCTTCTCCTCAATGCCTTGCGGTCTGCCCTAAGACAGACCGCCAGACGTTACCAGGACTGGGTTGCTTTGAAGGAATCGAGCAGGCTCTTCAGCTTGCCTTCGATTTCGTCGTTATAGCCACCGGACTGGTTAATCTCTTGCATCAGCGGAGCGTGGTCACGGTCAGCGAAAGCCAGCAGTGCGGCTTCGAAGCTACCGATTTTCGCCAGTTCTACATCCCCCAGATAACCACGTTCTGCTGCGAACAGTACCAGGCCCTGCTGTGCGACTGACATAGGGGCATACTGTTTCTGTTTCAGCAGTTCGGTCACTTTCTGACCGTGGTCAAGCTGTTTACGGGTTGCATCGTCAAGATCGGATGCAAACTGGGAGAACGCTGCCAGTTCACGATACTGTGCCAGCGCGGTACGGATACCACCGGACAGTTTCTTGATGATCTTGGTCTGCGCTGCACCACCCACACGGGATACGGAGATACCCGGGTTAACTGCCGGACGAATACCGGAGTTAAACAGGTTGGTTTCCAGGAAGATCTGACCATCGGTAATGGAGATTACGTTGGTCGGAACGAACGCAGAAACGTCACCCGCCTGGGTTTCGATGATCGGCAGTGCGGTCAGAGAACCGGTCTGGCCTTTCACTTCACCTTTAGTGAAGTTCTCAACGTATTCCGCGTTAACGCGGGATGCACGCTCCAGCAGACGGGAGTGCAGATAGAATACGTCGCCCGGGAATGCTTCACGTCCTGGTGGACGACGGAGCAGCAGGGAAACCTGACGGTATGCAACGGCCTGTTTGGACAGGTCATCATAAACGATCAGTGCATCTTCACCGCGGTCACGGAAGTATTCGCCCATTGCGCAACCGGCATATGGTGCCAGGTATTGCAGTGCAGCAGATTCAGAAGCGGTAGCCACAACAACGATGGTGTTAGCCAGCGCGCCGTGCTCTTCCAGTTTACGAACCACGTTGGAAATGGTGGACGCTTTCTGGCCGATAGCCACGTACACACATTTGATGCCGGAATCGCGCTGGTTGATAATCGCATCGATTGCCATCGCGGTTTTACCGGTCTGACGGTCACCGATGATCAGCTCACGCTGGCCACGGCCGATTGGGATCATCGCATCAACGGATTTATAACCGGTCTGCACCGGCTGGTCGACGGACTGACGGTCGATTACGCCCGGAGCGATAACTTCGATTGGCGAGAAGCCATCGTTATCAACCGGACCTTTACCGTCGATTGGCGCACCCAGGGTGTTCACCACGCGACCCAGCAGGCCACGGCCAACTGGAACTTCAAGAATACGGCCAGTACACTTAACCTTCATGCCTTCGGCGAGGTCAGCGTAAGGACCCATCACAACTGCACCTACGGAGTCGCGCTCCAGGTTCAGTGCGATAGCGTAACGGTTACCCGGCAGGGAGATCATTTCACCCTGCATACAATCGGCCAGGCCGTGGATGCGGATAACACCGTCGCTTACAGAAACAATAGTACCTTCGTTGTGAGCTTCACTCACAACACTGAACTGAGCAATGCGCTGCTTGATCAGTTCGCTGATTTCGGTGGAATTCAGTTGCATGCTCCAGTCCCCTTAAGACTGCAAGACGTCTGCAAGGCGCTCAAGACGGCCGCGTACGCTGCCATCAATGACCATATCACCCGCTCGGATGATTACGCCCGCCATTACAGACTTATCGATATTGCAATTCAGCTTCACTTTGCGTGACAGACGTTTTTCCATCGCGGCGGTGATTTTCACAAGCTGTTCGTTACTCAGCTCAGACGCAGAAGTTACCTGAACTTCAACGGTGGCTTCACTGAGGGCACGTAAGTGCTCGAACTGCTCAAGAACATCCGGGAGCGCTTTCAGACGACCATTTTCTGCCATTACCCGAATCAGGTTCTGACCGTTGGTGTCCAACTGCTCACCGCAAATGGCGATGAACGAACTGGCGAGGGTTTCTGGTGCCAGTGCACCTGAAAGCATCTCGGCCATGTGTTCGTTTTTCGTTACCTCAGCGGCAAACGCCAGCATGTTCTGCCAGCGATCGACATTTTGGTGTTCGATAGCAAAGTCAAAAGCTGCTTTGGCGTAGGGGCGAGCTACCGTAACAAATTCAGACATCAGCCCCTCCCTCCTTACAGTTCAGCGACAAGTTTGTCCACGATGTCGCTGTTAGCAGCTTCATCCACGGAACGTTCGATGATCTTCTCGGCGCCAGCAACAGCCAGAATCGCGACCTGCTTACGCAGCTCTTCGCGAGCACGTTTACGCTCGGCATCAATTTCTGCCTGCGCTTGCGTCACGATTTTAGTACGTTCCTGTTCTGCTTCAGCTTTCGCTTCGTCCAGGATCTGAGAACGACGTTTGTTCGCCTGCTCGATGATTACCTGGGCTTCCGCTTTCGCTTTTTTCAGCTGGTCGGTCGCGTTGGCCTGTGCAAGGTCCAAATCTTTCTTAGCGCGTTCTGCAGAAGCCAGTCCGTCAGAAATTTCTTTCTGACGTTTTTCGATGGCTGCCATTAAAGGCGGCCATACGTACTTCATGCAGAACCAGACAAAGATAACAAACGCGATGGCCTGGCCGAGGATTGTTGCGTTCATGTTCACAGCACAATACCTCTTTAAATTTACAACTGTGGCTTAGGGTTTAAATCTACTTACTACGCGACAGCAAACATCACGTACAGACCCAGACCTACAGCGATCATCGGGATAGCATCCACCAGACCCATAACGATAAAGAACTGAGTACGCAGCAGAGGAATCAGATCCGGTTGACGCGCTGCGCCTTCCAGGAATTTGCCCCCGAGGATGCCGATACCGATCGCAGCACCGATAGCCGCCAGACCCATCATCACAGCGGCAGCCATGTACAGCAGATCCATATTCAGGTTTTCCATGACAGTCTCCAGTTTGTTTCAGTTAAAACGTAGTAGTGTTGGTAAAGAATCAGTGCTCTTCAGATGCCATCGACAGATAGACGATCGTCAGAACCATGAAGATAAAGGCTTGCAGCGTAATGATCAGGATGTGGAAAATGGCCCAAGGCACATTCAGAATCCACTGTGACCACCACGGCAGAAGACCCGCGATCAGAATGAAAATCAGCTCACCCGCATACATGTTGCCGAACAGTCGCAGACCGAGAGAAATCGGTTTGGACAGCAGGCTAACGCCTTCCAGGATCAGGTTGATCGGAATAAACGCCCAGTGGTTGAACGGCTGCAAGGTAAGCTCTTTCACGAAGCCGCCTACGCCTTTCATTTTGATGCTGTAGAAAAGAATCAGGATAAATACGCCCAGTGCCATAGACAGGGTGATGTTCACGTCAGCAGACGGCACCACACGCAGGGCAGGCAGACCGAAGATATGCTCGCCGATAAACGGCAGCAGGTCGATCGGCAGCAGGTCCATCAGGTTCATCAGGAAGACCCACACAAAGACGGTCAGCGCCAGCGGTGCAATCACCTTGCTCTTGCCGTGGTACATGTCTTTGACGCTGCCATGGACGAAGCCAATGATCATTTCGATGAAGGTCTGGAATTTCCCTGGAACGCCGCTGGTTGCACGTTTCGCAACGCCGCGGAAAATGGCCAGGAACAACAGACCCAGTGCCACCGAGAAGAACATGGAGTCGATATTGATCGTCCAGAAGGTGGCTGGGGGGTTATGCGGATCCACCAGCGAGAATGTACGCAGGTCCAGCTGAAGGTTATTCAGATGGTGTCCTATGTAATCCTGCGGCGTCATATTTTCTGAAGCCATGATGCCTTTTACCCTTTGTTATTGATTACAGCTGGCGCCAGAACTTGTACCACCAGCACCAAAACCCACGTCACTATCAGCGGCAGAAATACCACTTTAAAAACCGCCAGCGCCATCACCAGTAGAGCAAAGGTCAGCAACACCTTACACACTTCGCCCAGAGCGAAGGACCAGGCCATGCGGCCTTTGGCAGGTGTATGCGCCTGATGACGCCAGGCAAAAATCATAAACAACATATTCGGCAAAACGACTGCCGAACCTCCGCTTACTGCAGAGATGCCCCAGAAGGGGTCTTTGAGGCAGAACAGCAATCCACTTGCTATCACCGCCAGAAACTGAATGAACAGAAGCTTACGAGCAACGTTTCGACTCAAGAGCGACACAGACATCACGTTTTTACTCCTGCTCACTTCGAGGTATGTCGCGTGTCGTATAAAACGTCGTTTAGGGCTCAGAGTCAAGCAGCAAAAAGCGGTCAAATTATACGGTGCGTCCCCGTGATTTCAAACAATAAGTAGCGAAAAGGTGAATAAATGTTTAAATATTTTTCCCCGGCGCTATTTCTTAACTTTTCGTCAAACTGTGAATGACTCATCAAAACTGCAAACTACGCGGAAACATTGGCGATAAAGCGTGCACAGGATCACAAAATACACATTTACGATAAGGTCGAATAATTGAAATCAGTAAATCGCTATATTTCATCTTTATGATATTAAAGAGTAATTTAAGTAACTATTTACAAAACAGCCCTGTATACAACAAAAACCTTTTATTGACATTTATAATAAATATTTAACATTACGATCTGATTACTCACCCCTACTTTTAGCAAGCTGATATTTTCAGGGTTTATTATATTTTGGGTTAACTACACACTCAGGTTAACCCAAAGAAAATCCACAGTAAAAAAGCGGTTAAATTATCACTGGCTATTTCTTAACCTTCAGACTGTTTTTTAACATACTTAGAACAGCACAATTTCCACATTTTTTATTATTTTTTTAAAAACTGTTTGGCTTAACGATCACCAGATGGCGCTCACCTTCCAGCTGTGGAACGCGTAATTTAATGGCGGACTCCACCTCAAACCCTTCCGGCAGTTGTTCGATTTCATCTTCCGGCAGGATGCCTTTCAGGGCATAAAACCGTCCGTTCTGCGCAGGCAGATGCTTACACCAGCCGATCATGTCGTTGAGCGAGGCAAAGGCCCGGCTGATCACGCCATCAAAAGGCGGCTCGGCGGGAAACTCCTCTACCCTACTCTGTACCGGGTAAATATTTTCCAGCTTCAGTTCATGTTGAACCTGGCGCAGGAAGCGCACGCGCTTGCCCAGGCTGTCCAGCAGCGTGAAGTGGCACTCAGGACGCACGATAGAGAGCGGGATACCCGGCAGGCCTGGACCGGTGCCGACATCGATAAAACGCTCACCCTGGAGGTGAGGCGCCACGACGATACTGTCGAGGATGTGACGCACCAGCATCTCGTTCGGGTCGCGAACCGAGGTGAGGTTATAGGCCTTGTTCCATTTGTGCAGCATATCGACATACCCCACCAGCTGATTTTTCTGGTGATCGGTGAGCGAAATACCGGCTTGATCCAGCAGACGAGTGAGTTTGTTAAGCACGGAGAATACCTGTTGAGATGCGTTTTGGCGGGTGGCGCTACGCTTACCCGCCCTACGGAGTTCTGTAGGCCCGGATCGCTACGCATCACCGGGCAGTTGTTACGATTACGCGCTGCGGCGCAGCATACCCTGTTTTTTCAGCCACACCAGCAGAATGGAGATGGCCGCAGGCGTGACGCCGGAAATGCGCGATGCCTGTCCGATGGACGACGGTTTATGGTCGTTCAGCTTGGCGATCACCTCGTTGGAGAGGCCGCTAACCTGACGGTAATCCAGCGTGGCCGGGAGGATCGTGCTCTCGTTACGCTGCTGTTTTTCGATCTCATCCTGCTGACGGGCGATATAGCCTTCGTATTTCACCTGAATTTCGACCTGCTCTGCGGCCTGCACGTCATCCAGACCCGGCGCGAACGGCGTCATCTGGATCAGCTGGTCGTAGGTCATCTCAGGACGACGAAGCAGATCTTCCCCGCTGGCTTCACGGGAAAGCGGCGCAGACAGGTGAGCATTCACTTCGTCTACAGACTCGGTGGTTGGGTTGACCCAGGTGGACTTCAGGCGCTGACGTTCGCGCTCGATGGTCTCCAGCTTCTCGTTGAAACGCGCCCAGCGCGCATCATCCACCAGACCCAGCTCACGACCTTTTTCGGTCAGACGCAGGTCGGCGTTGTCTTCACGCAGCATCAGACGATATTCCGCTCGAGAGGTGAACATGCGGTACGGCTCTTTGGTCCCGAGGGTGCAGAGATCGTCCACCAGCACGCCAAGGTAAGCCTGAGAACGACCCGGCGCCCAGCCCTCTTTCTCGGCAGAGAAGCGCGCGGCGTTGAGACCTGCCAGCAGACCCTGCGCGGCGGCTTCTTCGTAGCCGGTCGTGCCGTTGATCTGGCCCGCAAAGAACAGTCCCTGGATAAATTTGCTCTCCAGGGTCGGCTTCAGGTCACGCGGATCGAAGAAGTCATACTCGATGGCATAGCCCGGACGGACAATCTTCGCATTCTCCATCCCCTGCATCGAACGGACGATCTGCATCTGTACGTCGAACGGCAGGCTGGTGGAAATACCGTTCGGGTAGATCTCGTTGGAGGTCAGCCCTTCCGGCTCGAGGAAGATCTGGTGCTGGTTACGATCGGCAAAGCGCATCACCTTGTCTTCGATCGACGGGCAGTAACGTGGGCCGATCCCTTCGATCACGCCGGCATACATCGGACTGCGATCGAGGTTACTGCGGATCACGTCATGGGTTTTCTCGTTGGTGTGCGTGACATAGCACGGCACCTGGCGCGGATGCTGATCCACGTTGCCCATGAACGAGAAGACCGGCATTGGGTTATCGCCGTGCTGTTGTGCCAGCACGCTGAAATCGATAGTGCGGGCGTCAATACGCGGCGGCGTGCCGGTTTTCAGACGGCTGACGCGCAGCGGCAGCTCACGCAGACGGCGCGACAGCGGAATGGACGGCGGATCGCCAGCACGGCCACCGCTGTAGTTATCCAGTCCGATATGAATTTTGCCATCGAGGAAAGTCCCGACGGTCAGCACAACGGCTTTGGCGCGGAACTTCAGACCCATCTGGGTCACGGCGCCAACAACACGATCGTTTTCGACGATCAGATCCTCAACCGCCTGCTGGAAGATCATCAGGTTCGGCTGATTCTCCAGCGCGGTGCGTACCGCCTGGCGGTAGAGCACGCGGTCTGCCTGGGCACGGGTGGCACGAACGGCAGGGCCTTTGCTCGCGTTTAGTATCCTAAACTGAATGCCGGCATGATCGATCGCGGTGGCCATCAGGCCGCCAAGGGCATCCACTTCTTTTACCAGGTGTCCTTTCCCAATGCCGCCAATCGCCGGATTACAGGACATCTGTCCTAGCGTGTCGATATTGTGTGTCAAAAGCAGGGTCTGTTGACCCATTCGCGCCGCGGCCATTGCGGCCTCGGTGCCTGCATGACCCCCGCCAATGATGATGACGTCAAAAGGATCCTGATAAAACATGGTGGTCTGCCTCGCGTAAAGCGGTAAGAAAATGGATTGAAGCCCGGGCCGTGGATTCTACTCAACTTTAGTCGATCGAGAAAGCACTGGGATCCTGACTATTAAAAAGAAGATCTTCTTATTTAGAGATCTGTTTTATTGTGATCTCTTATTAGGATCGCGGATTTCTGTGGATAAGCCGGATCTCCCGAAGAAGATCATGCGTTTAGAGAGGATCGTTTGCTGTGAATGATCGGTGATCCTGCGACGTATAAGCTGGGATCAGATCGGCGACTTATACACAGCACAAAAAGTCATCAACGGTTATTCTTGGGATAACTACCGGTTGATCCAAGCTTTTAACCAGAGTTACCCACATCTGATCGCACGATCTTTAATCGTTTTTGAGTAAATTTTTCCATTCAGCCAGCCAAAGTTCCGCTGGATCTTCCGGAATATCGTGATCGAGGATGTTGATCTTGAGCGTTTCACCGATCTGTTGTGCCCCGCAGGACTTCAGTTCGGTCTCCACTTTCTCAACGGCACCGCAGAAAGTGTCATATTCCCGGCTGCCGATGCCGATCGCCCCAAACCGGACGTTCGCCAGGTCAGGCTGATGCTCTTTTAGCTCTTCATATAAAGGAAGAAGGTTATCCGGAAGATCGCCGGCACCGTGGGTAGAGGTGATCAACAGCCAGATCCCGTCGATCGGCAGATCTTCTAATAACGGTCCGTGCAGCGTTTCGGTGGAAAAACCCGCATCTTCCAGCTTTTCAGCCAGGTGTTCCGCTACATATTCAGCCCCGCCGAGGGTGCTACCGCTAATAAGAGTAATATCTGCCATGGATCGCTCGCTCATATAAAGAGGGATCATTGTACGCTGTGAGCGAGCTGGGATCTACCTGTGGAAAATGTGGGAATGAATTTGCCCGATCAGGGGCGGATGGTACGCATGATCGGGTTCTGCAGGGAGATCAGCGTCTCGGTGGACTGAATTTCATCAATTGTTTGGATCTTGTTGATAAGTACCTGCTGCAGGGCGTCGATCGATCGGCACATCACCTTAATAAAGATGCTGTAGTGCCCGGTGGTGTAGTAAGCCTCGGTCACCTCCTCCAGCGCGTTGAGCTTTGCCAGCGCCGAGGGGTAGTCTTTGGCGCTTTTCAGAATGATGCCTATAAAGCAGCAGACGTCGTATCCCAGCTGTTTCGGGCTAACGTCAATCCGCGCCCCGGTGATGATCCCCGCCTGCTTCATCTTCTCTACGCGCACATGAATGGTGCCCGGGCTGACGCCAAACTGTTTCGCCAGTTCGGCATAGGCCGTGCGGGCGTTAGCCATCAGGGCCTCAAGGATGCCGCGGTCCAGATTGTCGATCTGATAATTTTCCATAGCTTTTTCTTATGAAGATTAATGAATAACTCTATTCTAGCGTTTAATTTTAACGAATAAAAAGTGTTGGCGGAGTTTTATTGTTGGATTATTGAAAGACGTTCTTTTTTGTTGCTTAATCAATGCCAACAGGACGCAGGAGTATAAATAATGAAAACCGCTTACATCGCACAACAACGCCAGATCAGTTTCGTTAAATCCCATTTTTCCCGCCAGCTGGAAGAGAAGCTTGGTCTTATTGAAGTTCAGGCACCGATCTTAAGCCGCGTGGGTGACGGGACGCAGGACAACCTGTCTGGTTGCGAAAAAGCGGTACAGGTAAAAGTGAAAACACTGCCAGACGCCCAGTTCGAAGTGGTTCATTCCCTTGCGAAGTGGAAGCGTCAAACTCTGGGACAACACGACTTCAGCGCGGGCGAAGGGCTTTACACGCACATGAAAGCCCTTCGCCCCGATGAAGACCGTCTTACCGCTATTCACTCTGTCTACGTTGACCAGTGGGACTGGGAACGCGTCATGGGTGATGGCGAGCGTCATACCCGCACGCTGAAAGCGACGGTAGAAGCCATTTATGCCGGGATCAAAGAGACCGAAGCGGCAGTCAGCAAAGAGTTTGGTCTGACCCCGTTCCTGCCGGAGACGATCCAGTTTGTTCATAGCCAGGAGCTGTTGACCCGCTTCCCGGATCTGGATGCCAAAGGCCGTGAGCGTGCGATCGCTAAAGAGCTGGGGGCAGTATTCCTGATTGGCATCGGTGGCAAGCTGTCTCATGGTCAGCGTCACGATGTCCGTGCGCCGGATTATGATGACTGGAGTAGCGAAGGTGAAAGCGGCCTCGCCGGTCTGAACGGCGATATCCTGGTGTGGAACCCGATTCTGGAAGATGCATTTGAGCTCTCCTCCATGGGGATCCGCGTTGATGCCGACGCGCTGCAGCGTCAGCTGGCCATCACCGGGGATGAAGATCGTCTCAAGCTGGAGTGGCACCAGGCCCTGCTGCGCGGTGAGATGCCGCAGACCATCGGCGGTGGCATTGGCCAGTCTCGTCTGACTATGTTACTGCTGCAGTTGTCCCATATCGGCCAGGTTCAGTGTGGCGTATGGCCGCAGCAGGTTCGTGACAGCGTGGATGCGCTGCTGTAATTAGCGTTTCCAGCGCCGCAGCAGGCGGCTACGCAACCCGGTATCAAAGCGCCAGATATGATCGAAGATGCGCATGATGCCGGGTTTTCCATGGGTGGACATCGCCACCGCGTGAAAACGATGCTGATGTTCCCGCTGCAATACTTTCACCTTATTTACCACCTCATCCGGCAGCCGCTGGGCAATAAAATCCGAGATCACCACCGCGTCGGCGTCATACCACTCTCCGCCCTGCATCCGTTCGATAATCGCGCGAAAGCAGCTGGCGAGATCGGTCCCGCCGCGAAAGCGCTGGCTTAAGAAGCGGATCGCCTGCTCGAGGCCGTGCTGGCCCGAAAGCTCGTAGCCCACCACCTCGCTGGAAAACAGCATGATAAAGCAGCGCCGTCTGTCGGCGAGCGCCACCCGCATCAGGGCCAGACAAAAGGCTTTGGCGCACTGCTCGTTAAAGCCGCCCATCGAGCCCGAGGTATCCACGCAGACGATAAACGGTCCGCGGGGCTGCTCGTCGAAATCCTGGTGCACGGCCGGGCGCTGGCTGACCTTCTCTCGCCAGGCATCACCCTGCAGGCGATAGGTCAGGAGCTGCTTCTCCACCAGCCGACGGTAAAATTCATACTCCAGTTCCGTAATACCCAGGGTTGCCAGCTCGGGCGGCAACAGGCGCAGAATGTCGTCGCTCTGCTGCAGCCCGTCCACCTGCTCCGGCACCATCGCCGGTTCGCGCACCAGGGTGCGAAAGGTTTCCAGCGGGGCATCCTTTTTTGGCACCGACTTCGCCTCCCGGGAGCGGCCCAGCTGTTCCGCCAGCTGCATCAGCTCCGGCTGCTGGGCCAGAAAGTCACCGTAGCGAACGATCAGCTGATAATCCCCCCGCTTGAGCTGGCCGGCGCTCATATCCCACAGGCGACCGGCGGCGTTTTCATTCTCCACCAGCACCGGCTCCAGCGCACCGGCTAAAGTCATGCGCTCCTGCACTTCGCTGAGCAGCTGCTCGCGCTCCTCTTCCATTAACTGCTGATTGAGGGAGGTAGCCTGTACCACCAGGCTTAATCGCCAGCGCTGTAAAAACAGGGTATGCAGAGCGGGGGTAAAGGTGGCGTTATCCACCACCAGCTGTCGGGCCTGGCTGGCATAAGGGGAGTGCACCTTGTCCAGCAGGGTTAAAATCTGCGGTAGCTGGACGATCAGCTGGGGCGTGGAGAGCAGCTGGCTCTGCTGATAGCACATCACCTCTTCGGTGAGCTCTGGCGGGACGCGGGTATCTTTCAGCCTTTTACGTAAATTTTCCCGCCAGCGCGGAAGATCGTCGGTGATGGCGGTTTTAAGGCGGGGGAATTTTTCGAAAAAGACAGCCAGCTGTGGCGAGGCCAGCAGGGTCAGGATGATCTCTTCGATCATGCCCTCCTCGCCAACGGCGAGCATAACGTTGAGCGTGTCCAGCGTCAGCATTGACGCGCCTGTTTGATTTGGGCGCTTACGTCCTGCAGGCTAGATTCAATCCGGCCCAGCCAGTCGCTATGGATAAACAGGCATTTTTGCTGCTCGCTGAAGCGGGTGTGCTGCAGGTGCCACTGATTATCCAGCGCTTCCAGCTGCTGTTTGATCTCTTCCGGAACGCTGTCAGAGGCGGTACCGGGCAGTGCAAGACGCGATCCCTGCAGGCTGACGTCACGGATCACCAGATGCAGACTGCCGTCCACTTCCATATTGAGCTGCTGGGCAAAGCCGATGCCGTTGAGTTTGCCGCGGATCTCGCCGCCTTTGCTCAGCCACAGCGACAGGGCTTCGCGCTCAATGGTGATGTGAATGACCTGCATATCATGGAGCTTAAGCGGCTGCTGGAGGAGCAATGTCAGGGTGGATTCGCTGAGTTCAGCCGGCAATTCATAGTGCGGACGCCGGGCAAACATGCCGCTCTGACGGCTGACGCGCAGGGCAGTTTTATCGCTTTGCTGCTGCTGAAGCTGAAGGCGGCGCTGGGTGATGGCCCCGAGCTGGTTCAGCATCTCCTGCTGCCCCCAGGCGTGCCCGGTCATCAATATTTCCAGCTGCTGCTGCATCAGATTCATACCGTTAGCGTCATGCCACAGACAATCTTTCAACAGGATCAGATCGATAGGGGCAACCGCATCGCGACCGCTGAACAGGGCGCTGGCCTGCAGCAGGCGAATGGCTTTTTTCCAGCGACGATCGGAGACGTAAGGCGCACCCGGCAGGGCATCCAACTGCTGGCGCAGCATAAAGACCAGGTCAAATACCGTATCCGGCAGTTTGATTTTGCCAATGTCCTGCTGCCACTGGTGGTACTCTTCATCCGTCACCTGCAAGGCGGCAGGGACCGGGTTATCGTTTTCATCCTGCTGGCTAATCAGCAGCGAGCGGAAGTTCGCTTTGTCCTGCACTTTGTCGAGCCACAGGCGGATCAGCATGCGGTCATATAAGGCTTCGAGGCTGCTGTCGGCTTCCGGCAGTTCGTTGGAGGCCGCCACCAGCAGACGCATCGGGATTTTTTCTTCAAACGCGCCATTGCGGAACCGACGTTCGTTGATGGCGGTGAGCAGGGTATTCAGGATTGCGGGGCCAGCTTTCCAGATTTCATCGAGAAAAACGATCTCCGCTTCCGGCAGATAGCCCGCCGTCAAACGCTCATAGCGCCCTTCATCTTTTAACGCCTGAATGGAGAGGGGGCCAAACACCTCTTCCGGTGTGGAAAAGCGTGTCATCAGATACTCAAAGGCTCTGGCATGCTGAAAGGCAAATTTCAGCCGGCGGGCAATCAGGCTTTTTGCAATGCCGGGCGGCCCCAGCAGAAAGACGCTTTCACCGCTCAGGGCCGCCAGTAAACAGAGGCGGATGGCATGGCTACGTTCAAATAGCCCTTTTTCCAGCGCGCCGCTGAGACGGGAAATTCTTTCTGCTAATAAATGAGTGTGAGCCATAATTGTTTTGCATCCTTTCGCCGTACACCCGGCTAATTGAAGCGAGTATAGACGTTTCGTTCTGGGCTGGTAATAGACTGAACTACGGTGCTATTTTCTTTGCGCTATGTTAATGCGGGCGCATTTAGGGGTACGATTCTACGATTAATCGTGCATACTGTGCGCTTTTTGTGGGCCAAGGGACTAAGCACACATTTGTTATATAAACGAAAAGACTAGTCTATGAGCACTGATAATAAGCAATCATTACCCGCAATAACGCTCGCGGCGATCGGGGTTGTGTACGGTGATATCGGCACCAGCCCGCTTTATACGCTTCGTGAATGTTTGTCCGGTCAGTTTGGCTTTGGCGTGGAACGCGACGCTGTTTTTGGTTTTTTGTCTCTTATCTTTTGGCTCCTGATCTTAGTGGTCTCCGTTAAATATCTCTCCTTTGTCATGCGCGCAGATAATGCCGGTGAAGGTGGGATCCTGACCTTGATGTCGCTGGCGGGGCGCCACACCTCACCCAAAATGACCTCCTTCCTGGTGATTATTGGGCTGATTGGCGGCAGCTTCTTCTATGGCGAAGTGGTGATCACGCCGGCTATCTCGGTGCTGTCGGCAATCGAAGGGCTTGAGATTGTCGCGCCGCAGCTCGAGGAATGGGTGGTTCCGCTGGCCATTATTGTGCTGACCCTGCTGTTTGTGATTCAGAAGCACGGCACCGGGCTGGTGGGGAAACTCTTCGCGCCGATTATGCTGGCCTGGTTCCTGATCCTGGCGGTGCTGGGGTTACGCAGCATTATTGCGAATCCGGACGTGCTGCATGCGCTGAACCCGATGTGGGCGGTGCACTTCTTCCTTGAATACAAAACCGTGTCGTTTATTGCGCTGGGCGCCGTGGTGCTCTCCATCACCGGGGTTGAGGCGCTGTATGCCGATATGGGGCACTTCGGCAAACTGCCTATTCGTGTGGCCTGGTTTATGGTGGTGCTGCCGTCACTGGTGCTGAACTACTTCGGCCAGGGCGCGCTGCTGCTTAAACATCCGGAAGCGATTAAAAACCCGTTCTTCCTGCTGGCCCCGGACTGGGCGCTGGTGCCGATGCTGATCCTCGCCACGCTGGCGACGGTAATTGCCTCTCAGGCGGTGATCTCCGGCGTCTTCTCCCTGACGCGTCAGGCCGTGCGTCTGGGCTATCTTTCGCCGATGCGCATCATCCATACGTCAGAAATGGAGTCGGGCCAGATCTACATCCCGTTCATTAACTGGCTGCTCTATTTCGCGGTAGTGATTGTGATCGTCAGCTTCGAGCACTCCAGTAACCTGGCGGCAGCCTACGGTATCGCCGTCACCGGGACGATGGTGCTGACCTCCATCCTCTCCACCACGGTGGCGTACCGCAACTGGCACTGGAATAAATTCCTCGTGGGAATGATTCTGGTCGGCTTCCTCTGTATTGATATTCCGTTGTTCTCGGCCAACCTCGACAAGATTGTCTCCGGCGGCTGGCTGCCGCTGACGCTGGGTATGGTGATGTTCATTGTGATGACCACCTGGAAGAGCGAGCGTTTCCGCCTGCTGCGTCGGATGCACGAACACGGTAATTCTCTGGATGCGATGATCGTCTCGCTGGAGAAATCCCCGCCGGTGCGTGTGCCGGGGACGGCGGTCTATATGTCGCGTGCGCTGAACGTGATTCCGTTTGCCCTGATGCACAACCTCAAGCACAACAAGGTGCTGCATGAGCGGGTGATCCTCCTGACGCTGCGTACCGAAGATGCGCCGTATGTGCATAATGTTCGCCGCGTGCAGATAGAGCAGCTCTCGCCCACCTTCTGGCGTGTAGTGGCCAGCTATGGCTGGCGCGAAACCCCGAACGTGGAAGAGGTGTTCCACCGCTGCGGTCTGGAAGGCTTAAGCTGCCGGATGATGGAGACCTCGTTCTTTATGTCGCACGAGTCGCTGATCATCGGCAAACGCCCGTGGTATCTCCGCCTGCGCGGCAAGCTCTACCTTATCCTCCAGCGTAACGCCCTGCGTGCGCCCGACCAGTTCGAGATCCCGCCTAACCGCGTAATTGAGTTAGGGACACAGGTCGAGATTTAGTTAGTGCCCGGCGGCGCTTCGCTTGCGCGGGCCTACGGTTTAGTAGGCCGGGTAAGCGCAGCG
This sequence comes from Leclercia tamurae, assembly GCF_025566055.1. Lineage (GTDB taxonomy): Bacteria > Pseudomonadota > Gammaproteobacteria > Enterobacterales > Enterobacteriaceae > Enterobacter > Enterobacter tamurae. The sequence goes on along the minus strand of NZ_JAMHKS010000071.1, from coordinate 8,649 downwards.
CCACCCGGCAAATTACCCCCTTTTTCTCTCCCGCATTTCACTTAGCGAAACGTTTCGACGACGATCACAAATCTGCAACGCCATGGTGGTTTTCTGCGCATCGGTAAGATTAAACTGACGCCAGCGAAACGTTTCGCTAGTGGAGCAAGAAAATGAAGAAAGGCACTGTACTCAACTCTGAAGTCTCATCGGTCATCTCCCGTCTTGGGCATACCGATACGCTGGTGGTCTGTGATGCGGGTTTACCCATTCCCCACAGTACAACGCGTATTGATCTGGCATTAACCCAGGGTGTGCCCTCGTTTATGCAGGTACTGGATGTGGTGACAACCGAGATGCAGGTTGAGGAAGCCATTCTCGCAACGGAAATCAAACAACATAATCCGCAGCTCCACGAAACGTTGCTTGGCCATATCAAGCAACTGCAACAACACCAGGGAAACACCATAAAAATAAGTTACATAACGCACGAGCAGTTCAAGAAAAACACTGCTGACAGCCAGGCGGTTATTCGCAGCGGGGAGTGTTCCCCGTATGCGAATATCATTCTCTGTGCTGGCGTCACCTTCTGAGGCCATCATGGACGCACTCCTGCAACTGAAAGGGATCGATAAGTCGTTCCCGGGCGTAAAAGCCCTCTCCGGTGCCGCACTGAACGTCTATGCCGGCCGCGTGATGGCGCTGGTGGGTGAAAACGGCGCCGGTAAATCCACGATGATGAAAGTGCTGACCGGCATCTATCAACGTGATGCCGGTTCGCTGCTGTGGCTCGGCAAAGAGACCACCTTCACCGGCCCGAAATCCTCCCAGGAAGCCGGGATCGGCATCATCCACCAGGAGCTGAACCTGATCCCGCAGCTCTCCATCGCGGAGAACATCTTCCTCGGTCGCGAATTCGTGAGTCGCTTTGGCAAAATTGACTGGAAACAGATGTATGCCGAAGCCGACAAACTGCTGGCGAAGCTGAACCTGCGCTTCAAAAGCGATCGGCTGGTGGGTGACCTTTCCATTGGCGATCAGCAGATGGTGGAGATCGCCAAGGTGCTGAGCTTCGAATCCCGGGTCATCGTCATGGATGAGCCGACCGACGCCCTCACCGATACCGAAACCGACTCTCTGTTCCGCGTGATCCGCGAGCTGAAAGCGCAGGGGCGCGGCATCGTCTACATCTCCCACCGTATGAAAGAGATCTTCGAGATCTGCGATGACGTGACCGTCTTCCGCGACGGGCAGTTTATTGCCGAGCGTGAAGTGGTGACCCTCACCGAAGATACGCTGATTGAGATGATGGTGGGCCGTAAGCTCGAAGATCAGTACCCGCGTATTGATAAGCAGCCGGGCGATATCCGCCTGAAGGTCGATAACCTGTGCGGCCCGGGCGTCAACGACGTCTCCTTTACGCTGCGCCAGGGCGAGATCCTCGGCGTGGCCGGGCTGATGGGGGCTGGCCGTACCGAACTGATGAAAGTGCTGTACGGTGCCATGCCGCGCACCAGCGGGTATGTCACGCTCGATGGGCATGAAGTGGTCACCCGCTCTCCGCAGGATGGCCTGGCGAACGGTATCGTCTATATCTCCGAAGACCGTAAGCGCGATGGCCTGGTACTGGGTATGTCGGTGAAAGAGAACATGTCCCTGACCGCGCTGCGCTACTTCAGCCGCAACGGTGGGAGCCTGAAGCATAAAGACGAGCAGCAGGCCGTCAGCGATTTTATCCGCCTCTTTAACGTCAAAACCCCGTCGATGGAACAGGCTATCGGTCTGCTCTCCGGCGGTAACCAGCAGAAAGTGGCGATTGCCCGCGGCCTGATGACCCGTCCGAAGGTGCTGATCCTCGATGAGCCAACCCGCGGTGTGGACGTCGGCGCCAAGAAAGAGATTTATCAGCTCATCAACCAGTTCAAGGCTGACGGGCTGAGCATCATTCTGGTCTCTTCCGAGATGCCAGAGGTATTAGGCATGAGCGATCGCATTATCGTTATGCATGAAGGGCATCTCGGCGGTGAATTCAGTCGCGAGCAGGCCACCCAGGAAATTCTGATGGCTGCCGCTGTGGGCAAGCTTAATCGCGTGGATCAGGAGTAAGAAGATGACTACCCAGGCTGTTTCTGGACGCCGCTATTTCACTAAGGCATGGCTGCTGGAACAAAAATCGCTGATTGCTCTGCTGGTGCTGATCGCGATTGTCTCCACCATGAGCCCGAACTTTTTTACCGTTAATAACCTGTTCAACATCCTTCAGCAAACGTCCGTCAACGCCATTATGGCGGTGGGGATGACGCTGGTGATTTTGACGTCGGGTATCGACCTGTCCGTCGGTTCCCTGCTGGCGCTCACCGGCGCGGTTGCCGCTTCAATTGTAGGGATTGAAGTCAACGCGCTGGTGGCGGTGGCAGCGGCCCTGGCGCTGGGCGCTGCGATTGGGGCCGTCACCGGAATGATTGTGGCGAAAGGCCGCGTGCAGGCGTTTATCGCCACCCTGGTGATGATGCTGCTGCTGCGCGGTGTGACCATGGTCTACACCAACGGTAGCCCGGTGAACACCGGCTTTACCGACAACGCCGATCTGTTTGGCTGGTTCGGTATCGGCCGCCCGCTGGGTATCCCGACCCCGGTCTGGATCATGGGGCTGGTGTTCCTCGCGGCGTGGTACATGTTGCATCACACCCGTCTGGGTCGTTATATCTATGCCCTGGGCGGTAACGAAGCGGCGACGCGTCTGTCCGGCATCAGCGTCAATAAAGTCAAAATTATCGTCTACTCCCTGTGCGGCCTGCTGGCCTCGCTGGCGGGCATTATCGAGGTGGCGCGTCTCTCCTCTGCTCAGCCAACGGCGGGTACCGGTTATGAACTGGATGCCATCGCTGCGGTGGTGCTGGGCGGTACCAGCCTGGCAGGGGGTAAAGGTCGTATCGTGGGGACGCTGATCGGTGCGCTGATCCTCGGCTTCCTGAACAATGGTTTGAATTTGTTAGGTGTTTCTTCCTATTACCAGATGATCGTCAAAGCGGTAGTGATTTTGCTGGCGGTACTGGTAGACAACAAAAAACAGTAACTGACGACACTACAGGACATCTTTGATATGAACATGAAAAAACTGGCTACCCTGGTTTCAGCTGTCGCGCTGAGCGCAACGGTGAGTGCAAACGCCATGGCGAAAGATACCATCGCGCTGGTGGTTTCTACCCTGAACAACCCGTTCTTCGTCTCCCTGAAGGATGGCGCGCAGAAAGAAGCCGACAAGCTGGGCTACAACCTGGTGATCCTGGATTCCCAGAACAACCCGGCGAAAGAGCTGGCTAACGTGCAGGACTTAACCGTTCGCGGCACCAAAATTCTGCTGATCAACCCGACCGATTCCGATGCGGTAGGTAACGCCGTGAAGATGGCTAACCAGGCCAATATCCCGGTGATCACCCTGGACCGTCAGGCGTCTAAAGGCGAAGTGGTCAGCCACATTGCCTCTGATAACGTGCTGGGCGGCAAAATCGCCGGTGATTACATCGCCAAAAAAGCAGGCGAAGGTGCCAAGGTTATCGAACTGCAGGGGATCGCCGGTACGTCCGCAGCGCGTGAGCGTGGCGAAGGCTTCCAGCAGGCCGTTGCTGCCCACAAATTCAATGTACTGGCCAGCCAGCCGGCAGACTTCGACCGTACTAAAGGTCTGAACGTAATGCAGAACCTGCTGACCGCTCACCCGGACGTTAAAGCGGTATTCGCACAGAACGACGAAATGGCGCTGGGCGCACTGCGTGCTCTGCAAACCGCAGGCAAATCGGATGTGATGGTTGTCGGATTTGACGGCACGCCTGATGGTGAAAAAGCGGTAAACGATGGCAAACTGGCTGCGACCATTGCTCAGCTTCCTGAGCAGATCGGCGCGACTGGCGTGCAGACTGCTGACAAAGTGCTGAAGGGCGAGAAAGTTCAGGCTAAATACCCTGTTGACCTGAAACTGGTCATCAAGCAGTAATTGGCGATTCAGGCAGCGACCGGCTGCCTGAGGGACAACATATAAAGAAATAGCGTGGCATATGCCACCGGGTTCTCCCGGTGGCACTCTCAGATGGACACCTCAATGATGAAAACCGCAGGTAAGCTCGTTGTCCTTGGCAGCATTAATGCCGATCACATTCTTAACCTTGACGCCTTCCCGACACCGGGCGAAACCGTAACCGGCAATCGCTATCAGGTCGCCTTTGGCGGCAAAGGCGCAAACCAGGCGGTCGCCGCCGGACGCAGCGGCGCAAACATCGCCTTTATTGCCTGTACCGGCGATGACGATACCGGTGAGCGCGTGCGCAAACAGCTGGCAAGCGACAACATCGATATTGCGCCGGTCAGCGTAGTAGAAGGCGAATCAACCGGCGTGGCGCTGATTTTTGTCAACGCGGAAGGTGAGAATGTTATCGGTATTCATGCAGGTGCGAATGCGGCGCTGACCGCTGAACGCGTGGCGGCGCAACAGCAGAGCATTGCCGGTGCCGACGCGCTGCTGATGCAGCTGGAGACGCCGGTAGAAAGCGTGCTGGCGGCGGCAAAAATTGCCCATGAAAATCACACCACTGTCGTACTTAATCCCGCGCCTGCCCGTGTATTATCAGACGAGTTGCTGGCGCTGGTGGATATCATCACCCCTAACGAAACCGAAGCCGAAAAGCTGACGGGTATTCGCGTTGAAAACGATGACGATGCGGCGCGCGCGGCGAAAGCCCTGCACCAGAAAGGCATCAGTACGGTCATCATTACCCTTGGCAGCCGTGGCGTATGGGCCAGCGTCGAGGGGGAAGGTCGTCGCGTTCCCGGCTTTAAGGTAAAAGCTGTTGATACCATTGCCGCAGGCGATACCTTTAATGGTGCGCTGGTCACGGCGCTGCTGGAAGGTGAGCCGCTGGATACCGCGATTCGTTTTGCCCATGCGGCGGCGGCCATTGCGGTAACCCGTCCAGGCGCACAGCCTTCTGTACCCTGGCGCAATGAGATTGATGAATTTTTAAGTCAGCAGAGGTAGCGTTTGGCCACAATGAAAGATGTCGCTCGCATGGCGGGCGTCTCTACTTCCACTGTCTCCCATGTCATTAATAACGATCGCTTCGTCAGCGAGGCGATCCGGGAGAAGGTTGAAGCCGCAGTTAAAACCCTCAATTATGCGCCTTCCGCCCTGGCACGCAGTCTGAAGCTTAACCAGACCCGCACCATTGGCATGCTGATCACTGCCAGTACCAACCCTTTTTACTCTGAACTGGTGCGCGGCGTGGAGCGCAGCTGTTTTGAGCGCGGATACAGCCTGGTGCTCTGTAATACCGAAGGCGACGAGCAGCGCATGAACCGTAATCTGGAGACGCTGATGCAAAAGCGCGTCGACGGATTATTACTCCTGTGCACTGAAACGCATCAACCCTCGCCCGAGATAATGCAGCGCTACCCTTCCGTTCCCACGGTGATGATGGACTGGGCGCCGTTCGACGGTACCAGCGATCTGATTCAGGATAACTCGCTGCTGGGTGGGGACATGGCGACGCAGCATCTGATTGATAAAGGGCATACCCGCATCGCCTGCATTACCGGTCCGCTGGATAAAACCCCTGCCCGCCTGCGGCTGGAAGGTTTTCTGGTCGCCATGGCGCGCGCCGGTCTTCCGGTGCCTGACGGGTATCAAATCACCGGTGACTTTGAATTTAGCGGCGGGTTTGAGGCGATGCAGTCCTTACTGGCGCAGAAAGATCGCCCTCAGGCGGTGTTTATTGGTAATGATGCGATGGCCGTAGGGGCCTATCAGGCGCTCTATCAGGCGGGGCTTCGTGTCCCGGACGATATCGCCGTGGTGGGATATGACGATATCGAACTGGCGCAGTATATGACGCCGCCGCTCACCACTATTCATCAGCCCAAGGATGAACTGGGCGAGCTGGCGATTGATGTGCTGATCCACCGTATCACCCAGCCCGCACTGCAACCACAGCGGCTGCAACTTACTCCTGTTCTGATGGAACGGGGTTCTGTTTAGGTTTGTACCGTTCTTTAATGAGGTTACGACCATCTTTCGGTTTTAACAGCATAAAGACCAGGGCCGAGATCACCGTCAGCACGCCCATGGTGATAAAGGTTGAGTGGAATTGTTCGACAGTATTCGTACCGCCGAACCCCTCATAAAAGCGCAACACCGCCGCACTCAGCGCCACTCCCAGACTGATCGACAGCTGCTGCGTCACCGCCAGCATGCTGTTGCCGCCGCTGGCGTTCTCATCGCTGAGATCGGCCAGGGTAATGGTGTTCATCGAGGTGAACTGGATGGACATCGCCATCCCCAGTACAAACAGCGGCAGGATCAGCATCCATATCGGCAGCGCGGCCGACTGCAGTGAGAATTGCGCAATCATCACGCCAATAAATACCGTCACGCCGACCAGTGTCCTGCGGTATCCCACCCGGCGTAACAGCTGGGTCACGCCGGATTTCGCCAGAATCGAACCCAACGCGGTAGGCGCCATCATGCAGCCGGCGATCAGCGCCGGATAACCGAACCCGACCTGCAGCATCAGCGGCATCAGGAAGGGAACACACCCGGTACCCAGACGTGAAGCGATGTTTCCGGCAATACCCACCGAGAAGGTGCGCGTGTTAAACAGCGAGAGGGAAATCAGCGGCGTAGGGTGACGACGCGCATGACGTATATAAAGAAGAAAAAGAAGAATACCGCTGAAGATGATGGAGACCGCCAGCCAGGTGGCTACCACTTTCTCACCGAACAGCTCCATGCCGCTGGAAAACAGCACCAGGCTCAGTCCAAACAGGAAGAACCCGCCCATATCGAATTTGCGCCGCGGGGTGGTGAAGTTCGGCATAAATTTGCGGGCATAGAAAAGACCGGCGATGCCAATCGGAATATTAATGAGGAAGATCCAGTGCCAGCTGGCCCAGGTGACCAGCACGCCCCCCAGCACCGGCCCGAGGATCGGCCCGACCAGGCCCGGCATGGTGACAAAGTTCAGTACCGGCAACAGTTCGCTGCGCGGATAGGCCCTTAACAGCGCCAGGCGCGCGACCGGCATCATCATCGCGCCGCCAATGCCCTGAATCACCCGGAACACAACCAGCTCGCCCAGTGAACTGGAGAGTGCGCAGGCCAGCGACCCCAGCGTAAATAAGGTCACCGCCAGCATAAAGATACGCCGCGTGCCGAAGCGATCGGCCAGCCAACCGCTCACCGGGATCAGCATCGCAACAGTCAGGGTATAACTGATGATGGCTGACTGCATGGCCAGCGGAGAACGGTTAAGACTTTCGGCAATCGCCGGGAGAGCGGTATTGAGGATGGTGGCGTCCAGCGCCTGCATAAAGAAAGCCATTGCCGCGATCCATGGCAAACCCGCCATGCTGCGCGCTTTTTTTACTGTCATTCGAATTCCTGTTGTTTATGACTATCGTGCTGGTGTGGCAAGCAGTGTCTGGCTGGCCGTCATGGCGCGTAGCCCGTCGCTATCCTGAATGGCATCAACGATTGCCTGGTGTAAATCCAGCTTCACCACCTCGTCCTGAGTAATAGACGTAAAGTAGGTGTGATAGACAGAATGAAAGAGCGAGGCAAAAGAGGTCAGGAACGGATTACCGCTCATCTCATAGATATGCTCATGCCAGGCCATATCCACTTCTATCCAGCGCTCCCGGTTGAAGTGCTTTTTCAGATGCACCATCTCATCCATCAGAGTATTTAACCGCGCTTTTTGCTCTGCCGTTCCGATCGTGGCGGCCAGCAGGCAGGCTTGCGGCTCCAGACTGCTGCGCATGACCAGGAAATGATCGATGACCTGATGGAAGTTATCTTCCGTCATCCACCAGGAGAGTAGCTCCTGATCGAGGAAGTTCCAGTTGCCCTGGGGCATCACGCGCGTACCGATGCGCGGACGGGGAAGCACCATCCCTTTCGCGGTTAAGGTTTTGACGGCTTCACGCACGGCGGTTCGGCTTACGCCAAACTGCTCACCCAGTTCCAGTTCGCCCGGCAGGATGCTACCTGGCAGATAAACACCAGCCAGGATCCGCTGTGCCAGTTTTTCTGCCAGCACATAAGAGAGGTTTTTTTGTGCCGCCAGCTGTTGCGCGCTCAAAGGCATAACGCATATTCCTTGATTCTTAATGCTAGTAAGTATGCCATCTGCAGGATAGTTGTGGTTGGTAAAACGACAATTAGCGCAATTTCTGGCTAAAAGATGGGTCTTTTGGTGAAAAAAAGCACGGTTGATTAGTTTTTTTAAATTTACTCTTGTCACTGCCGAAGAACTCCCTATAATGCGCCTCCACTGACACGGAACAACGGATTACAAACCGCCGTGACAGCAGGCTTCAGAGATGAACGCCGGCGGAGAAAAGCGAAAATAATTGCTTGACTCTGAATGAGGAAAACGTAATATACGGGACCTCGCAACGGTGAGCGAAAGCCGCGTTGCACTGCTCTTTAACAATTTATCAGACAATCTGTGTGGGCACTCAAAGTGACATGGATTCTTAACGTCGCAAGACGATAAATGAATACCAAAGTCTCTGAGTGAACATACGTAATTCATTACGAAGTTTAATTCACGAGCATCAAACTTAAATTGAAGAGTTTGATCATGGCTCAGATTGAACGCTGGCGGCAGGCCTAACACA